>CAIUDS010000685.1 GCA_903897985.1 uncultured delta proteobacterium | reverse complement strand
TTTTCAATGAGATAGACCTTGCGCGCTCCGGCCTTGAGCCAGTAGCGGATGACCGCCTCCACAACTTCCGGTCGGGTATGAACATAAGGGTCCGGGCCGACTCCGTTGGGTTTGAGATAGACCTCGCCGCTGGATTTGAGCAAGGATGGCCCGCCGAGAAGATCAAAAATCTCCTTAACCTTTTGCTCAATTTCCTTTACCATCTCCCGGTTCAAGGGAATGAACTGGGCAAAGCTATCCTGGCAATGATCCGCATTCAACCGTTTGATGATTACGGTTTTATTTCCATTTCCGGTTTCCGGTATTCCCATTGCTCTTTCCGTTTTAGAGCGGGGTTTTCCCCCGCTAATCCCTGCTCGCCTTCTCCGCTCGACTAATCCTCAAACCATTCTGTTTTCATCTCCAGGCACAGGCCGTCGGTCTGCAAAAGCGTCCGGGCCAAGCCTTCAATCTTGGTCAGCTCATAGGTGAAGAAATAGCGGAAGGTCTGGAGCTTGCCCTGGTAAAAGTTTGCCTCGGCTTCCGGGGGGTTCTTTGCCAGCGCCTTGGTCGCGGTTTGAGCCTGGAGCAGCCACTGCCAGGCAATGGTAATGATCCCGAAGAATTCCAGAAACACGGTGGCGTCCGAGAGAAAAAGCTCAATCTGGTTCTTGAGCGCGAATCCGGTCAAGTGGGCGGTCACCTGCTTGAGTTTTTCCAGCGCTTCGGCGAGCGCCTCGGCCTGGGGCGCGAGTTGAGCATCGGCCTTGGCGGCGGCGATGGCCTTGCCCACCTCGTCAAGGAAGAGCAGGAAGGCTTTGCCTTGTTTCATAACCACCTTGCGGCCCAGGAGGTCCATGCCCTGGATCCCGGTGGTGCCTTCATGAATCGCGTGGATGCGCACATCGCGGTAGTATTGTTCGAGCGGGAACTCGTCGCAATACCCGTAACCGCCGAGGCACTGCAAGCCCTGGCTGACGGAAAGGATGCCCATTTCCGAAGGATAGGTCTTGGCAATCGGGGTTAAAAGGTCGAGGAGCAGTTCCGCCCTTTCCTTGTCTTCTCCCTCAAGCACCTGAGCGAGGTCCACATATTTGGCGCATTGCAGGTTTAAAGCCAGCGCTCCTTCCACGATGGCGCGCTGGAAAAGCAGCATCCGCTTGATGTCCGCATGATTGATGATCGGAATCTGGGGGACCCCGGGATCTTTTTCCGTGATTTTTCGGCCCTGGGGCCGCTCTCTCGCGTAATCCAGCGCGGCATAGTAAGCCGCGGAAGCAATCGCGGCCGCGGACATCCCGACATCAATCCGGGCTTCATTCATCATCTGGAACATGTACCGGATGCCCTTATGCGGCTCCCCTACCAGCCAGCCCCGGCAGTCGCCATTCTCGCCCAGACTGAGCTGGGTGAGAGGCGCACCCTTGTACCCCAGCTTGTGGTAGATGGTGGTGCAGATAATATCGTTCGGCGCCAGCTTCCCGTTTTCCGGCCGCAGCTTGGGCGCTACAAATAGACTGATCCCCTTGATTCCCAAAGGCGCGCCCTGGATCCGAGCGAGCAGCAAGTTCACGACATTTTCGATGCCATCATAATCCGCGCAGGAGATGAATATTTTCTGGCCCTTCATTTTATAGTAGCCCTGGTCGGTGGGATGGGCGGTGGTGGTGAGGTCGGTAAGGGAAGACCCGGCTTGCGGCTCGGTGAGCGCCATGGTCCCCTGCCATTGGCCGGCGAACATCTTGCCGACATAGGTCTCGACCAACTCCTTGGAGCCGAACGAGCTGATCAGGTGGGCCGCGCCGGTGGTCAGGAAAGGATAAACCGCGGCTGAGTAGTTAGCCGCGGCGAAGATGGCGCGAAATGCGGCCAGAATGGAGTTCGGCATCTGCTGTCCGCCCTGCTCGTAGCGAGTATGAGCTCCGATCCATCCGCCCTCGCCCACCTGTTTCATCAACTCCCTGACCACCGGGTGAACTTTTACGATGCCGTTCTCAAATACCGGCGGCTTCCGGTCCATCTCGGCAAAAGCGGGAAACAGAAGTCCGCGCCCCATTTTCATGGCCGTGTCGAGGACCAGGTCAAAGACCTCGCGGCTATGGTCCGCGAAGAAGGGATATTTGGTCAGGGACTCCACATCAAAAATTTCGTAGAGCAGGAACTTGAGATTTCTCAGACTGATGAATTTATTAGCCATGGCTTTACCCTCCTTTACTATTTTTTATTTGCCGCTGAACGCGGTTAATTGCGAAATGCACAGGGCCTGGTTCCGATCTTCCAGCCGGATCGCATCCTCCAATGTTGCGCCTCCGTTGTTCCGGTCCAGCGCTTCCTTGGTCAGGCGCAAGCCGAGCGGAGATTTGCTCGCCATTATCTGGGCAAGTTTCAGCGCTTCCTCCATCAGCTTGTCCTTGCCGAAAACGGCTTGGACCATCCCGATCCGGAGCGCCTCTTCCGCGCTGAACAGGTCCCCGGTCATCAGGTACCTTGCGGCATTGGCAATGCCCACGGCTCGAGGGAAAAGCCAGGATGAGCCCAGATCCGCGCCGCCCACTCCGATGTTGATATAAGCCGCGGAAAATTTTGCCTCTGGGGCGGCGTAGCGGATATCGCTGGCGAGCGCGAAAGAGAAGCCGGCCCCGGCCGCGGGCCCGTTCACCGCGGCGATGATCGGCTGGGGAATCTGCCGCATCAGCAGGATGATGTCCGAGAAATATCGCTGCCGCTCATAAGCCCGTTTGGGAGGATAGCCGCCCGGAGGGACATCGGCCATTGACTCCTTCATGTCCAGCCCGGCGCAAAAGCCCCGTCCCGCGCCGGTCAGGATCAACACTCTGGTTTCGAGGTCCTCGAGCCGTTCCTGGAAAAAATTTTTCAACTCGCGGCTCATGGCCGTATTCGCGGCGTTCAAACACTCGGGCCGATTGAGCGTTAAAATTCCCACCGGACCTTTGGTCTCGTAAATAATCGTCTGGTACTCCATAGCCACCTCCTATGCTTTTTTTATCCTGACTAATCGGCCTATCGGTTTTGGGAAGAAATCAAATGGGTTGAATATGCTTGATGATTGAGCCGGGAGATTTCTTTGACCAGGACCTGATAGGGACGGTCATTTTTGTTGACCAATCCGTAATTGGAATTCTCGCCGTCAAACCTGCCCTCCTTGGGCTCATCCATATAATTGAACCAATGATAGCCAACCATATAAGGCGCTTTCTGGCAATTGCGGGCATAGAGGTGATACCCGAACGCGCGATCGTGCTGGCTGAAAACGGTTACGGGCGCGCCCTTGGTGTTGGGAAGTCCGCTGGTGATGGCGCGGTAGGAGAATTCCGTGCCCAGGATCGGCTTTCCGCCCAGCTCGTAATAGCTTTTCATCCAGCCGGAAAAATCCACATTGCCCACCAGCCTGGGCAAGAGGTCCTGCAGCGGGGTGAGATAATAAAGATTGATGCTCAGCACATCATTGTATTGGCCTGCGGCTTTAATCACCCCGGGCGTAACCCCGAGCGCATGAAACCGGCAGCCCAGGATCAAATGATTCGGGTCCGCCTTCCGGATCGCCTGCGCGGACACGGAAAAATATCTTTCCGCCACGATCCCGTCAAAAGCATAAACATCATCCCTGAGCTTTCCCCGCCCGATCCACCAACTGGCGCCTAATTTATCCTTTTCCAATACCCCCTCAAAACCGGTCGCCCCGCTTTTCCAGACCTTTTCAAACGCGTGGAAATCATTCCGGTATCTCTCCCGGAAAAATTGGATCAGGCGCTTCTTGCCCGGAGCGGCCGGCTTAAGCTTCATATACATATCAACCATGGTTTCCAGACCCCTAAAGTCCGGTCCAAAGTGGAGCTCATTGTCTGTGAAATAGCCGATTAAATACGGATCATTTTTTCTCGGAGCGCAACTCCTTTCCGCCTCTTGTAAAACCTTCTGCTCCCATTCCGGCTCAAAAACATCGGGGAAAATTCCTTTCTGCCAATCCCCGCCTCCCAGGGACGAAAAATTCAATTGGAGCACATAGGGAAATTCCGGGAAAAGCTCATAATCGCTCCAGGCGCCCATGGTGTTAAATCCCCATTCCCGAAGCCGGCTTCGATTTTCTTCCGCCCATTTTTCCTTGGAACCATAAG
>CAIUDS010000684.1 GCA_903897985.1 uncultured delta proteobacterium | reverse complement strand
GAGCCGATCCAGTTCTTCCTGCGGCCCTTTGAAAGCGCGGCGCAGCTTACCGCGCAGTCCCTCGCCCCCGCAAACCAGATCCAAAATTTCATCCTGAAGTTTGGCGCGGTCTTCCGGCGCTTCCGGCAAATTCTTTCCCAGATGCATCAGGGCCAGCGCTCGCTCGTTTCCGCCTGCGGCATTGTCCAGGGCCAAGTCTATCAATTTTGATCTTGCCTCGGCTTGGGCGCCCGCGAATGCGCCCAGGGTCGCAATCAACCTTTTTTTGACCGCCGGCTCCGGGTCTGACATAAGACCGAGGATGAAATTCATGGTTTCCCAGCCGGAAATTCTGACCAGGGCGGTGATGGCTTCGCAGCGAAGCTCCGGCCGGGAATGCTTGAGATATCGGCGGACCAGATCAACATCGTTTTTGTTCTTGGCCCGGCCGAGCGCCTCCAGCGAGAGGAACTGGAGGTTCGCCGGCTTGGAGGGGTCCTGGAGGATGCCGCGAAAAAGTTCCATGGCCTTGGGCCCGAACTGGAGCAGGGTTTGGATCAGGGTTTTTCTTCTTCCCGAATCGCTCTCGCGGAGCAAAGCCTGATAGGTCGCCTCCATCGCGGTGTCCCCGAGCAGGAACAGGATTTGCTCCAGACCTTGCCTGGTCGCCTCGGACTCGGTCAGAAGGCTTTGGACCAGCGGAGTGAGTTGTTTTTCCCAGATCGCGCCCGAGGGACTCGCCACGCTCATCTCCGCGAAAATTTTCAGCTTGTTGGGTGGAATCCTGAGAAAAGCGTCGGTGATCAAGTATAGGCTCTGCCAATCTTTCCGATCAATCAGGATGGGCAAGACTTTCGAGAAATATTTTAGAAACAGGTCCAGCTCTTCCTTATTCCTGGCCTCGGCGAATTTGCTCAGCCAGTAAGGCGGCTGCTTCTGAAACTCGTCGGCCATTCTAATATTGTTGACCTTTTCCTGGACCTCTTCCGGCAATTCCTCGAAGGCGAGAAGTTTGAGGCTGAAAAGTTGTTCCAGGAAAGCGTCCGCCCCGTCCAGTTCGATCTGGATGGCGCGGATCGCCATTTTCCGGAGCACTCTTTTGGCAGAGCGGTTCCGCCGGGCCAGAAGCTCTTCCTCTTCGGGGGTGGCGGCCTTGGTTTCCTGCATCTTGGCGTATTCCTTCATAACCAGGTCCGCGGTGGCCAGGATCATCGAACGCGGAAAATTTTCAATAATCGTTTCTTCCAGCTCTTCCTCGTTGATCCCCTTGACCTGCATGCTGATCAGGTAGACATTGAGAACAATGTCCTTCAAGAGTTCCGGGCTGCGGAGCGGCCTTTGGATGTCCTGGATGATCTGTTTTTTCAGTCGCTGCAGGTCCGCTTTGCTGATGTTCTTGAACATGGGCAGAACCCGCAAATCTTTCGCCAGCCGCTGGATGGCCATTTCCACCCGCCAGGGCAGGTTGGTTTCCAGCCGGATCAGGTCGGTCTCGAACAGCGCCGAGATTTCGTTGATCTGGTTTTCCACCAGCATCCGGGTCAGGAGCCGGCCGGATTCGCCTGCTTCCCCCTTGTCCACATTCGGGTCGCTCATGATGTCCACGAACTTGTTAAAGTGCTCCTTGGTGATTTCGGTTTTAATGGAAAAGCTTACCAACCGCTTCCGCATAAAGTAATCCATGTATTTGGGGAAGAACAGCTCGGAAGTGCCCGCCCCGAGCAATTTTTTAAGCGGGATCGGATCGTCAATTATGCCGGTGATGAAAATCTCCTCGGTCTGCGCCACCCGGTGCTGCATCATGAAACCGAATTCCATTTTCTTGCCGACCGCTTTTTTATATTCGTTGAACAATCCGTGCTTCGCATCCGCGGACCCGGGATGGTCGGGCGAGTAGTAGCCGCTCCGGAGCATGGCTTTGACCAGGGATTGCACGAATTGGCTCGCCGGCTCCAGATCAAGCTCTTCCTCCTTTTTCTTCTCTTCCTCTTTTTCCTCGGCCGCCTTGTCTTGAGCCTTTTTCTTTTCTTTTTTCTCGTCTTTGATCAGAAGCCAGCCCCTGAGCTGTCCCATCAAGTCCGAGGCCGGCGCTTTCCCCTCGGCCGGCTCCTTGGGCGAGGGCTCTTCCGCGGACCGCTCCGGGGTTTTGGGTGGAGGCGCCGGTTCCGGCTCCGCGGGCTTTTCCGGCGCAATCTTTTCGGGCGCCGGCTTCTTGGCCGCGGCCGGTTCTTCATGCGGTTTCGTGATTTTTTCTTCCCCGGCCGGCTTGGGCTTTACCGAGGGGGCCGGCTTTTCGGGTTCTGGCTCGGGAGCACTGAGCTTGATCGTGACTTCCGCTTCCCGTTGATCCTCCGGCTCGGGACCTTCCGGCTCGCGTTCTTCCTCAATGCTTATCATCGGCTCGTCCGCGCTCTTAACCAGGTCATGGTAAGCCGGAATTTTCCGCAGTCTGTCGAACAGGCGATCCACCTCTCCGAGATCAACAATCTCCGCCCGCAGGGTTTTGGTTCCAAGATCGGTTTTGAGCGCCTTGGCCCTGATGGTCTGGACCTCCGCAAGTTCCGGCAGGGTCAGGTCCAGCGCGATTTCCTGGCCCGGCTCATAGCTCTTGTTGACGGGTATGGATATGTTGCCCTGGGAAATGGAATTCAAGAAATTCTGCAGCAATTCCCCTGTTTCCGGGAATTTCAGCCGGATTCTAATGCTCATGGCAATATTTTAACATATTTCCCGGAAAGCTGGCAGTTGGAAAAATTTTTCCCAACCATTTAGGCCCGAATTCCGACTCCCTACCCAAGTTGCGGAGACATCAGGCTTTTGGGAACTTCAATAGAAACCTGAACCAGCCGGGCCGGATGGAATTGTTTAATCAGGCGACAACTATTACAATGGTTAGGCATGAAAGCAAATAAAATTATGCGGTTTTTCCCAGCGGGGATTTTTATTTTCAGTATCGGGCTCCGCGCGCTCGGGGCCGTTCCCCTGCCCTATGTGCAGGTCAAGGACCGCCGGGTGGTGGACACGAACGGGAGCACCGTGATCCTGCGCGGAGTGGCGGTCAATGAACTCGGAGATTATTTCCAAGGCAATCCCGCCATCCCTTCCACCTTCCCGCTGGAAAGGCGCGACTTCGAGCGGATCGCCGCGCTCGGGTGCAACTCGGTCCGGCTGATCGTGAGTTGGAGCCGGCTCGAGCCGCAGCCGGGGGTTCACGACCTGCAATACTTGGAGCAGATCAGGCAGGCTGTGCAATGGGCCAGGGCAAACGGCATTTATGTCATCCTCGACATGCACCAGGACGCCTGGGGAAAATACATCAACACCGCCCCGGATCAGAAATGCCGCTGGCCGCTGCTGCCCAACATCGGCTGGGACGGCGCGCCCGAGTGGGCCACTTTCACCGACGACCGGGACCGCTGCATGCTCGTTCACCGCGAACTCTCCATGGCGGTGATGAATTCGTGGCAGGCCTTCTGGCAAAACCGCGACAACCTCCAGGACCACCTGGCCGATAGCTGGGCCTGGCTCGCGCAGGAATTCAAAAACGAACCCGCGGTTGCCGGCTACGACCTGCTTAATGAGCCGGGCTGGGGGTTCAACCCCATTAAAGATGTGGACGAATACAAACCCGCGTTCTACCGCCGATGCGCCGAAGCCATCCGCAAGGCCGAAACCGGCGGACTCTCTAAAATTATTTTCTTTGAGCCGCTCTCGATCTGGGCCGCGGTCCCGCATGAAACGCCCAAGCCTTTCACCCAGGACCAGAACATTATTTACGCGCCCCACATTTATCTCGGCAGCATCTCCATTGACATGTTCCTGGTCCACCGCGAAATGATCCCGCTCCGCAAAGGCTTCGAATGGGCGGACGGCGAAGCGAAAACATTCGGCACGACTTTCTGGAACGGGGAATGGATGCCGGGCCCGGGAGATCATGCCTTCCGCTACGCCGCGCTGGAGGACGAGTATCAGACCGGGTCTGCGCGCTGGCAATGGAAGTCAAGCTGCGGGGATCCGCACCAGATGTCGGAATACTGGCCGGACCAGACCAAATCTCCGGAAGGCAGCGTGCACTCGGTGGTGGTGGTCCGCTGCGGGGATGCGTCGCGGCCCGAGGGCATCGAGGAGGGGATCAACCCGATTGACGCCGTGGTGCTGGCGCGGCCCTATCCGCGCGCGTTCCCGTCGCCCGCGACTTTCAAGTCCGACCCGAATACGCGCGCGCTGGAAATGAGCGGCAAGGCTTCTTCGGGCAATGCGCCGCTTTTGGTTTGGGTTCCGGGAAAAGGCAAGCCCAAAGTTGAGACCGAAAATGTCCGGGGTATTTTGCTCGAGCAGGTTGACGGCGGCTGGCTTTTGCATGGTCTTCCCGGTCCGGGCGAATGGAAACTGTTTGCCCAAGGCGGAGATTGATCCAATGATTTTGATCCGCGCGGAAATTGCGGCGGATCGGGACGCCATCCATCGCGTCAACGCGGCCGCGTTCGAGACCGAGGCCGAGGCGAAACTGGTGGATGCGCTCCGGGCATCCGCGCAGCCGTTCCTTTCCTTTGTCGCGATCCAGGGCAACGAAGTCATCGGCCACATCCTCTACACCGGAGTGGTGATCGAAGGCCGTCATTCGGGCCTGGGGCTGGCACCCATGAGCGTGCTGACCCAATACCAGCGGACGGGTGTGGGCAGCTTGCTCGCGCGCGAGACCCTTAAAGAAATGCGCAAGGCCGGTTATCCCTGGGTGGTGGCCTTGGGCCACCCGGAATATTACCCGCGCTTCGGCTTTGTCCCTTCGGTCCAATATGGCATCGGCTGCGAGTATGACGCGCCCGTGGAAGCCTTCATGGTTTTGGAGCTCCAGCCGGGCGCATTAAAAGATGTGAAAGGAATCGCGCGCTTTCACGAGGCGTTCAAGTCGGTCTGATTTGCGCGACAAAGCCGTTCCCCAAAAGCTTGCAGCGCCCGCTTGGCAGAAAATCATTCCGCGGTCGCCTCGAACTCACTGGACCGCCCGGCCGGAGATTGCAATCATGCTTCTAATGATTATATTAATATATAATGAATATCAGATGCTAGGACAAGCGATTTCTGAAAATAGCATACGGATCCGGGGCGGCGAGGAGGATGGCGCAACGATGATAAAGAGATACCTGATGGTCATGTTGCCGCTTCTAATATTGGCGGCATGCGAGCGAGATGGCGCGATGGAGCCGCCGACGGCAATGGCGGTTAAAGGGCGGGCTTCGGAGGAAACGAAGATGGATAAGGATCAAAAGCTAAGCATGGCGACTTTCGCGGGCGGATGTTTCTGGTGCAGCCAGGCTGACTTCGGCAAGCTGCCCGGGGTGGCCAAGGTAGTTTCGGGATACACCGGTGGACATAAAGACAACCCCACCTATGAGGAGGTTTCCTCCGGCACGACCGGACATTTCGAGTCCATCCAGGTTTTTTACGATCCGGCCAAGATCGGCTATTCGGCCCTGCTCGACTACTACTGGAAACATGTGGACCCGACGGACGCGGGCCCCGGCGCCGTCTTCGGGTGGCTGCGAGGTCTCGGCGACGGAGCGCTGCGCGCGGCCGTCCCCGAGCCGGCGGGCGGCCTCGCCGCCGGGATCCTCCTCGGGCTGCGCGAGCGCGAG
>CAIUDS010000683.1 GCA_903897985.1 uncultured delta proteobacterium | reverse complement strand
CCCGCGCCGCGGCCAAGCTCGGCGTGGGCATGGCCACCGACTGCACCGCGCTCGCCGCGGACGGCGGCAAGCTTATTGCCACCCGGCCGGTCTATTCCGGCAAATGCTACCTCAAGGTCGAGTTCGCATCCGCCCCCGCGGTGGCTTCGGTCCGGCCCAACACCTATCCGGCGGCCGCGGAAGCGGCCGGCGCGGCCGAGGTGGTCGCGCTCAGCGTCAGCCTCGAGCCCAAGGCCAAGGTCAAGCAGGTGGTCAAGAGCGGCGAGGGCAAAATCGAGTTGACCGAGGCCGAGCGGATCGTTTCCGGCGGCCGCGGCATCAAGGACAAGGCCAATTTCAAGATGCTCGAAGACCTGGCCGGAGTGATCAAGGCCGCGGTCGGAGCCTCGCGCGCCGCGGTGGATTCCGGTTACGCCACCCTGGACATGCAGGTCGGTCAGACCGGCAAGATCGTGAACCCGTCCCTGTACATGGCCTTTGGAATTTCCGGCGCCATCCAGCACCTGGCCGGGATGAGGACTTCCAAGATCATCGTCGCCGTCAACAAAGACCCCGAAGCCCCCATTTTCCAGAAAGCCGACTATGGCATCGTGGACGACTTGTTCAAGGTCGCCCCGATCATGACCGAAGAGTTCAAGAAACTGCTTAAGGAATAAATTCAGACCAGCAGGGGCGGGCTCTGTTTTGCAGGGCCCGCCCCTTTTTTCTGTAATCTGTATTTTGTAATCTGCTATGGCGAGGCGAACTGTTGCCTTGCTTAAGTTTATTTGCTAGGATTTTCTGGTGAGGGGTTTGGCTGATGGGAATTGACGCATTGGTTTTGGCCGGCGACCGCAAGGGCGCGCGGCTTCTCTATGGAGGAAACAAGGCTTTCCTGATGCTCCGGGGCAAGCCCTTGCTTTCCTATGTCCTCTCCGCCCTCGACCGCGCCGAGGAAATCCGAAGCATCCATATCGCGGGTCCGAAGGACCGCATCCGAAAGCTGCTCTTCGAATTCCAATACTCCAAGCCGGTAAGCTACATTGACCAGGGCGAAACCATTTTCCAGAACCTCTGGTTCGGGGCGCTCCACACCTTCCCCGAATACGAGCGCGGCGCCGACTACAAGACCTTGTCCCATTTGCCCGAGGCCGACAAGGTCGTGCTCGCAACCACCTGCGACATGCCCATGCTCGAACCGGCCGAGATTGACGCTTTTATCCGACAATCCCCCATCCCCGACTACGACCTCATCTTCGGCGTCACCCGCAAAGAACTGCTCCTCCCCTTCCTCCACCGCGACCATCAGCCTGGTTTCTCCTTCGCTTACTTCTGCTTCCGCGACCAGATCATCCGCCACGCCAATGTTTTCCTGCTCCGGCCCCTCCAACTCGGCTTCGTCATGGAAGAAATTATCCCCATGATTTACAGCTTCCGCTACCAGAAACAGTGGCGCAACATCTTCGGCTCGCTTAGATACATCCTCAGCCTCGGCATCGGCCCGCGCGGGCTCTGGTATTTCATGTGGCTCCAGACCGCCAAGTCCGCGGACCTCCGTGACCACCGCAAGCTCCGCGACTGGGCCCGAAAACATATCACCCTCCAGAAGGTGCTCGATTATGTCCAGCCCATCATGCAGACCCGCTTCACCGCCCAGGAAACCATCGGACCCGGAACCACTTTGGACGCCGACTCCGAGGAAGACCTGGCCGTGTTCGAGCAGACCTACGACCGCTGGAAAGAAATCCAGACCCAAATCCTGGAAGGCAAATACCCGCTGCCCAAAGACTTCTAGCCCGATTCTCGCCGCAGACATTCTTCTCGGGGCCGCAGGCATCAGTGCGGCGGGACATTCCTGTCCGTGCGGCGGGACATTCCTGTCCCGCGACCTTAAAATGCTTTAAATACACCACTCCCGTCAAACCCACCCCGTTGTCAAAAAGCCAAAAATTTTTTGCTTCTGCCAGACCAGAAGTTAACCGATCCTGGGTTGAGACTGCTAACAGCGTCCCTGATCCTTTTCGCCTGGCCCGATCCTGAAAACCCGCAAATGCGGGTTACCCATGCCCTCGTTCCTGGTAAAATTGGTCAAATCGGTGAAGCTGGTTAAGTTGGTGAATTCACCCGGCCTTTGGCCGCGCCCGAGCGGGCTCGCGGATCTGGCGGCGATGACCGTGGAAAAGTTAATTCCGGATTGGTCCGGCGGCGCCGGTCAAGGGGAAACCCTTTCGTAGATTTCCACCTTTCCGAACTGGGTGACGAACCGGTAGTTGCTGGTAAAGAATGCATTCAGCTCCGGGAAAGTGGTCCGGAGGCCGTCCTTGAGGTCAATGGCGGTGGAGTTGAAAAACGGGCTTCGCCCGAATAGGTCGCAGATGACAAAATATCTGGGGTTGGCCTTGATCACATCCGATTGGTATTCCGAAATCCATTGCCGGAGCAGGGGCGGCGGCTGGCCCTGCCGGGGCAGGAACAGCAGATGATGGACATTGCAAAAGCGGGAAGGCAGCTTCTTCTTGAGCAGGAGCGGGATCAAGGGATACGGACTCAACACCTCGACCTGGTCTCCCGGCTGCAGGCGCGGCGCCAGGAATTGGACGGCCAGATGCGAATTGGCGGCCTGGTGGGCGTCCAGGTGGGTTCCGTTCGAGCCCAGGTACGCGGAGGTAAAACCCCGATAGGCGAACCGATAGGAAAATTTGAGATAGTCTTCGCTGACATTAATCTTGATGAGCAGTCCGATTGCGGCCAGCCCCGCCGCGAGTTTGATCAGGTCGGCGCGGGCGCCCCGGGTGAGGCCGGCGAGCCGGGACCCGAGATATCCATAGCCGGCCCCGGCGAAGACGGCGAGAAACTCCCACCAGGCGACCAATTGGTAGTCAATGAATTTTCCCTGGATCAGAAAAGCCGCCAGACAGACCCAAGTCAGGACGATTAGCGCCCAATAAAGTTTTTTCGCCTGCGGGGCATGGACGCGGGATAAGACGGCCATGGCCAAGACGCCGGAGACCAGTATGAACGGGCTCTTATGGAAGATGCCGGCGGCGAGGGACTTGAAGAGCATCCACTTGCTTAACTGCCCCGGGGCCCACGCGGAGTAGACCGCGAAATTATACCAGATGGTGGCGCGGTAAAGCTCGAGCAGCAGTCCCAGCCGCCAGTAATAGCACAAGACCAGCAGGGAGGGGACCAGGCAGGCCAGGGAGAAAATCAGGAGTTCGAACCAGACCTTCCGCGGCCGGTCCCGGAAACCGTCAATCCAGAACCAGGCCCCGAAGACCGGCCAGCAAAGGTCGTAAAAGGGCTTGAGCTGAAAAATCATACCGAGGGCCAGTCCGGCCAGCGCGGCCCTGAGCCTGGGCCTGGACTCGAGGGCCAGACCGGCTGCCAGGGCCAGCATCAAGAGCCAGAAAATAAAAGTCTCCCGCACCCCCACCTGCCGCGGGCCGAGGCTATAGTAATGGACGCTGAAAAAAATAGCGGCCAGAAACCCGCTCAGAGCCGAGCCGGCGAGTTTCTTGCCGAAAGCATAGACTAGCGGCAGGCAGCTCAACTGGACCAGGAAATCAAAAGCCCGGAACCCGGCGATGCTCTCCCCGAAAAGCTCCTCCGCCACCCGGTGGACCAGTAAGATGCCGAGGTAAGTATGGTCCCAGGCGCCGACATAGGGAGGCAGATGATATTCTTTCCAGACCCAGGCGATATACTGGCAAATGGACTGGTCCATCGAAAAATCGAACCAGAGGGTAAGGGAAAGCACAAACCCTCCAAGAAAAAATGAGCACCAGAACCAGCGGTCCCTGATCATCCGATATCTTGCCTCTTGTCCATCTATTATATCCAATCGCGGGCGCGGTCCAAGGGCCGGCCGCGAAAACGATTACCCGGCGGAGGCGATGGGCCGCGGAGCTTTACCTGTGTGAGATTAAAGTGACGATGGGGATGGACATTTTGAGCTGCAAGACGCCGGAACTGGTGGAAAAAGAATTGGCGATGAGGGTGATCGCTTGCAACCTGGTGCGGGCGCTGATGCTGGAGGCGGCCCTGGGCGAGGGGGCGATCCTGGAGCGGATGAGCTTCCAAGGAGCGGTGAGCGCGCTGAGATATTGGGCGCCGGTTTTGGCCCAGGAACATCTGACCGATGCGCGGCACGGGCAAATCTATGGCGAGCTCCTGTATTACCTTGCCCGCGACCGGGTCCCGCTCCGACCAGGCCGAAGAGAGCCTCGCGCCAAAAAGCGCCGCGCCAAGCCTTATCAACTCTTAACCAAACCCCGGCATCAGTTCCAAGAATTATCCCATCGGGGCAAACGACAACAGGCTTAACTTAGCGCCATTCGGGTCAGACCTTGACTTTTAGCTTTTCGGAATAAATAAAAATTTAATTCTCTGCGTCCTCTGCGTCTGCGGTGAAAAATAAATTAAATTGGGGCGAGTTGCCATCTCGCCCTTGCATTTCGCGGCTTAGATCGGCACGGGGATGGAGTCGAGGATTTCATGGAGGACGATTTCGGACTGCTGGTTTCTTTTGTCGGGGTCAAGGGTGTCCTGTTTGAGGACCAGGCGGTGCCGGAGCACGGGGATGGACATGGCCTTGAGGTCATCGGGGACGAGGTAATCGCGGCCGAGGAGGAAGGCGTAGGCTTTGGCGGCTTGTTTGAGGCCGAGGGATGCGCGGGGAGAAGCGCCGAGCCGGAGCCGCGGATGGTTGCGGGTGGCCGAGACGATTTTGAGCAGATAATCGAGCAACTCTTCCTTGGCCTCCACCTTCTCGACCTCCTGCTGGAGCGCGAGCAGGGCCTCCCGGGTGATGACCGGAGATAGCTGGTCAAGGCTCTGGGCGTAGCTGCGGGTCTTGAGGATTTCGAGTTCGGAATCGGGCGCGGGGTAGTCGAGGTTGAGGCTGAGCAGAAACCGGTCAAGTTGGGAATCGGGCAGGGGGAAAGTGCCATGATGCTCGATCGGGTTCTGGGTTGCGATCACGAAAAAAGGCTCGGGCAGCGGATAGGTTTTGCCTTCGATGGAAACCTGGCGCTCCTGCATGGCCTCGAGCAGAGCGCTCTGGGTGCGGGGGTTCGCGCGGTTGATTTCGTCCGCGAGCACGAGCGAATTGAAGATGGGCCCGGGCCGGAACTCGAACTCCTCGCGACTCTGCTTAAAGATGGCGACGCCCAGGATGTCGGAGGGGAGCAGGTCGGAGGTGAACTGGATGCGCTGGAAGTTGAGCGCGATCAGGCGGGCGAGTCCATGAGCCAGGGTGGTCTTGCCGATACCGGGGATGTCCTCAATCAGGATATGGCCGCGGGCCAAAATCCCGACCAGGGCCAGGCGCACGGCATCCCGCTTGCCGATCAGGACCTGGTTAAGTTTATCTTCCAGAGCTTTCAGCTGCGTCTTCATCCTTCTGCTCTCCGATTTCCGAGTCCATCAGTTTGACGGCTTCCGCGCCATTTTCGGCCTCGGCCGGTTTGGGTTCTTTCTCCTTTTGCGCAGGCCCCTTGTCCTTGTCCGCGAGCGTGCGGCTCCAGCGGTTGTGCGCCCAGAGCCATTGCTCGGGGTTCTCGCGGATGATCCGTTCGACTTCCGAGACGATCAGTTGGGTTACCGCGCGGATGTCTTTTTCCTTGTCGCCGGTGTATGAGAATTGGAGCGGGGATCGGAAGATCATATGCATGTGGCCGGGCTTCACCCGGATGATCCAAAAGGGCAACATCGGGATCCGGTGCTTCCAGGCCAGGTATCCGGGGACCACATGGGAGTAGGCGGGCATGCCGAAGAACTCGACCGGGATGCCCTGTTTGCGGCGGGACTGCTGGTCCATGTAAAAGCCGAGCAGGTTGCCCTCGAGGATCAACTGCTCGATCAGCTTGCCGGTGCCCCTGGTGTTGATCATCACGCCATCGGCGCGTTCGACCAGACGATGGATAAAGCGGTCAATATAGGGATTGCGCTGGGGCCGGATCACCACGCCGGACCTGCGGCCGGACACATCGAACCGTTTGGCCACCAATTGGATCAGCATCCAACCGCCCAGGTGCCCGCCGAAAATAAAATGGGCCTGGCGCCGCTTAATGCAGTCGTCAATCATCTCGGCGCCCTCCCAGGTGGAATGGCTTTTCCAGTCTTTGCTAAGCCGGTCCATGAAAAAGAATTCCGCGCCCGAATAGCAAAGGTGGATGAAGGACTCCCGGCAGATGCGGTCCCGTTCCTCCGGGGTCTTGCTGTTGCCGAACGCGAGTTCAAGGTTTTTAAGCGCAATCTTCCTCCGGCCCGGGACCACATAATACGCCAGCTTCCCGGCCTGTCCGGCCAGCCAGAACACCGGCCCCATGGGCAGGATTTTGGTCCACATCCAGGCCGAGCGGAAAATCAAATAGACGATATAATTCAAAACCTTCATCATTTGCCGATCCTCAATTTTTTTATCACCGGTCCCAAAATTTTTTCCTCATCCCCCAAAAAATCCGGCTCGATCAAGAGCGCCTCGAGCCGCATTCCGGTCTTTTTACTCCCGAGCCGGGCCAAGTCCTTCTCGGTGGTCAAAAGCATTTCCGCGCCCGCGGCGTAAGCCTCGCGCTCAATCTTCGCGAGTTCCTCCGCGCTATAATAATGATGATCGGAAAAAGACTTTTTGCCAGCGAGCGCGAGGCCCAGACTTTGCGCGAGTTCGAAGAACTGGAGCGGGTCCGCAATGCCGGCAAAGGCGAAAACCTTTTTCCCGGCGGATTGCCCGGGCGCCGAGGCGCGATAGCGCATTTTGAAGACCGGACAGGCGGGATGAATCTTTTCGATCTGCGCGGCGAGGTCCGCGGTTTGTTCGCTCGCCCGGGTGAGGATGACCATGCCGGCGCGCTTGAGCGCGGAGAGCGGCTCGCGGAGGCGGCCGCGGGGAAAAAGTTTCTCGCGGAAAATATTTTTGCCGGCGTCAAGGAGCAGGATGTCGAGGTCTCTTTTCAACTTGAGGTGCTGGAAGCCGTCGTCGAGGATGAGGACGCGGCTGCCCATTTCCGCGGCTTGGATGCCAGCCTCGGTTCGGTTTTTTCCAACCAGGACGGGGATGTTTTTGAGCCGCTTTGCGATGAGACAGGCTTCGTCGCCAACCAGGTTGGGGTCCAGCTTTTGGTCGGAAGAGTTTTTGATGAGCAAGAGGCCGCGCTCGGCTTGGGAGCGGTAGCCGCGGATGCTGATCGCGGGCTGGAAGCCGCGGTCGCGGAGTTTTTCCGCGAGCCAGATTGCGACCGGGGTTTTGCCGGAGCCGCCCAGGGTTAGGTTCCCGATCGAGATGACCGGGAGGGGCAGCTTTCGGGAGGCGAGCCATCCGTTGCGAAAAGCCCAGGCCCGGGCCCTGCCGATGAGCGCATAGGGGAACGCGAGGGCGGTGAGAGGGAGCCGGAGCAACTCGCCGAGGATTCCGGGTTCTGTCTCAAACAACCGGTCTTCCCATCGCGCCATGATTTGTCTTCCGGGTTTTCCGGGCTTAAGCCCCTTTGGTTTCCGGGGTCTCATTAAGCAGGAATTGCATTTCATAGAGTCTGCGGTAGAGCCCGCTTTGGCCGATCAGTTCATCGTGAGTGCCCTGGCCCTCGATCAGGCCGTTCTGGATCACGATGATGCGGTCGGCGTTGCGGACGGTTGAGAGCCGGTGGGCGATGGCGATGGTGGTGCGGTTTTTCATGAGCACATCCAGGGCCTTTTGAACCTCGCGCTCGGACTCGGTGTCGAGCGAGCTGGTGGCCTCGTCCAAAAGCAGGATGGGCTGGTTCTTGAGCAGGGCGCGGGCAATGGCAATGCGCTGGCGCTCGCCGCCGGAGAGGCGGACGCCGCGCTCGCCGATCACGGTTTTGTAGCCTTCAGGGAGGGCGAGGATGAATTCATGGGCATTGGCCATGCGCGCGGCTTCGATCACCTCGGCGGAGATTTTTTCGGGCGATCCGTATTTGATGTTGTTCTCGACGGTGTCGTTGAAGAGGAAGGTTTCCTGGGTGACGATGCCGATCTGACTGCGCAGGCTTTTGAGGCTGGCCTCCCGAATGTCCACGCCGTCAATGGAGATGGCGCCTTCGTTCACCTCGTAGAACCGGGGCAAAAGGTTGACCACCGTGGTCTTGCCGGAGCCGGAAGGTCCGACCAGAGCGATCAGCTCGCCCTTGCGGGCCTTCATGTTGAAATCCTTGAGCACCCATTGGTCCAGGTATTTGAAATGGACATGTTTGTATTCGATCTCCCGGCTCAGCGGCGGCACCTCGATCGCATAAGCGCTTTCCACCACCGAGGGCTTCTTCTCGAAGACCTCGATGATCCGTTCGATGGCGCCGTAGGTGGTCTGGAAATTTCCCTGCACCCGGGCCAGGTCGCGGATGGGCGTGATCATGAGTCCGAGCGCGGCGAAGAAGGCGAAGAAGTTGCCCTGCGAAATCTTGGGCGCCAGTTCGGTGGTATGGTTGACCGGGATGCCGGCCAGGGCAAACCACCAGCCGTTGGTATTGAGGGTGGGCACATCCTGGAGCGCCCAGCGCACCGCGATCCCGATCACCACGGCCACCCCGATCACCGAGATCAGGTTGGTGACCGGCCCCTGCAAATATTTGAACCGCGCATATTTGAGCTGAATCTTGAGCATCTTCTGCATCTTCTGCCAATATTTTTTCACTTCCTCGTCTTCCTGCGTGAAGGCCTTCACGATCCGGGCGCCGGAATAGGTCTCCTGCATCTGCACATTGATCACCGCGGCCTGCTTGAGCCCGCGCTTGGTGTAGCGCTTCATCTGGTTGCCGAGGCCGACCACCAGCCAAGCTGTGAGGGGCATAGCCAGGAAAGTGATCCCGGTCAGGAACGGCTGCATGGCGATGCAGACCGCGATCAGGGAGAGGAATTTGAGGAAATGCTTGCAGAAATCTATGACCATGGGCACGGTGTTCTGCATGTGGGAAACATCGCGCACCGTGCGGGACATGAGTTCTCCGGTGCTCAAGCGGTCGTAATGGTCGAGGCTCAGGTGGGTGAAATGGTCGTAGACCGCGCACTGGAGATCTTGGACCACCTTGAGACTCAGCTTTTCGCGGCTGTACTCGTAAAGGAAAGTGGTTCCCTCCCGGATCAGGAACAGGAACACCAGGGAAAAGGGGACCAGGGCCGCGGTGGTGGGATCGCGGTCCTCGAAGATCAACTTGATGAAGGGCTTGATCGAAAGCGCGAGCGTGGGCTCGAAGATATTGGAGAGCAGGGCGAGGAACGACACCCAGACCATGAACTTGCGGTGGGGATGAAAATAGGGCAAGACATAGCTCAAGGCCCGCCGGAATTTCTTCAGGCCTCTCAGGTCCTCCAATCGGGGTCTTTTCTCTTCGCTCATTTCAAGTCCTAAAAAATTTCTTCAAACTCTTCCGGATTTCCTCGTGAACCAGCATCGCCGCATGAAGCGCCCGTCTCCCGTCCTCCCCGGTCACCGCCGGCTGCTCCCGCGTCTGCACCGACCGGGCAAAAGCCTTGAGCTCGGTCCGGAGCGCGTCCTCATCGTCTATCGGCGTCTGCCGGATCTTGATCCGGCTCATCGGATCGTCTTCTTGGCCCGGCCCGAGCGTAAAAACCGCCAGTTCCTTCTTCGAGTAATCGAGCGAGATGTAGTTGTCGGTCTGAAAAATCCGGATCTTGCGCACCGGCGCTCCCAGGCTCACCCGGCTCGCGGTGAGGTTGGCCACGGTGCCGTTCTTGAACTCGATCCGGGCGTTGGCAATATCTATTTTATCACTGAGCACCATAATTCCCATTGCGCTCAGGCGCTCCACCTCGGAGCCGACCAGGCTGAGCACGATGTCCAGGTCGTGGATCATCAAATCCCGCACCACATCAATGTTGCTCGCTCTCTGCAAGAACGGCCCCAGCCGGTGAACCTCGATGAACGCCGGCCGGGTCAGCGCCTCGGCCAGCGCCAGCACCGCCGGGTTGAAGCGCTCGAGATGTCCGACCATGAAAATGCGCTGCCGCGCGGCCGCCAGTTTCAAGAGTTCATCCGCTTCCTCCAAGGTGTGCGTGACCGGCTTCTCGACCAGGATGTCCCTGCCCAACTCGAGCGCGGACCTGGCCACCGCATAATGATCCCGGGTCGGAACCACGATGCTCACCGCATCCACCGCCTCCAGCAAAGCCCGGTTGTCCGCAAACGCCCGGCAGCCCACTTCCCGCGCCACTTCCTCCGCCCGCGCAAAGTCCGCATCGCTCACCCCGACCAGTTCCGCATCCGCGACCTCTTTCCAGCGCCGGGCATGAAAATTTCCCAGATACCCGACCCCGATCACGCCCACTCTGGTCTTGCCGCTATCTTTCATCTTTCTATCCTGTCTAAACTGGCCAGGCTGATTGGTCAAATTGGTTAAATCGGTTTAGCTGGTGAAATTGGTAATGTGCGAGCGCCTTTAGGCGCGATACCAGCTTCACCAACTTTACCAGGTTCACCAGTTTCACCCCTGGTACCTGACCCCCATCAGGCAAATTCCGTTCGAGTCGGCCAGTTTCACCATCTCCTCGCGCTCGACCAGCAGGCACCCGCCGGCCTCCACCGCCAGGACTTTGGCTTGGGCCTGGACCATGGTTTGGACCGTGCTCAATCCCGCCACCGGCACATCGAATTTTAAACTCTGGCCCGGCTTCAATGCTTTCACGATCACAGCGCCGGGGCTCATCTGGCCGGCGCGCAGGATGCAAAGGTCGGTGCCTTCGATGGCCTCGACCGCGAGCACCGCCCGATCCAACACGGCCACGGTCTGGCCGAGGTCCAGCCTTCCGATCTCCTTGGCGATGCGGAAGCCGAACTCGATGTCGGCCGATTGTTTCGCGTCCGGCTTTTGCCGGGTGAGCGGCCCTTCCGGCGCCAGCCACTCGCGGATCAAATCTATGGTCTCCAGGATTTGGATGCCCCGGGATTCCAGCTCGCGCACGATCAGGCTCATGAGGGTGTCGTCTTTCCGGTCGGGAAGCTTTTTCAGCATGGCCAGGGCCAGGTCGTCGAATTCCACCCCCGGCTGATACAGCCAGCGCTTGTCGGCCTTGCCCGCCATAACCATCCGCTCGATCTTTTCCGCTTCCAGAATCCCGAGCAGATCCGAGAAGCGCGCAAACCGGAAGGTCCGGATTTTGTCCGCGAATTTTTCCATCCCGGGCTCCAGCCTTCCTTCCAGGCCGATCACCACCACCTCGAACCCCTTGGTCCGCGCCGCTTCCGCCAGATAGATCGGGAACCTCCCGGCGCCGGCCAGGAGGGCCAGGGTTTTGGATTTGGATTTATCGGGATCAGCCATTTTCATTTTTAATTATATCACTAGGGCGACGCATGCCGTCGCCCGTACCGGCGAGGCCAAGTCCAGCCCTAACTACTTCCGGATCACACCCCGTTGGGAGGTTCGGAAGAATTCGAGGATTTCGGACACCTCGGGGATCGGTCCCAATTCCGCCTCGGCTTTGAGCAGGGCGTCCTTGAGCAGGAGCTTGGAGCCGAGGAGGATGCGATAGGCTTTCTTGATCGCGGAAATTTTTTCCTCGGCCATGCCCATTCTTTTGAGTCCGACCCGGTTCAGGCCCACATAGCGGGCGCGCGCGCCGACGACCATGCTGAAGGGCGGCGCGTCCATTTCCAGCCCGCTCATGCCTCCGACCATGACCCCCCTTCCGATGCGGCAATGCTGGTGGGCCGCGGCGAGACCGCCGAAAACGGCGTGGTCAAAGACCTGGACATGGCCGGCGAGCTGGACATAGTTGGCCATGGTGATGGCGCCGCCGAGCACGCAGTCGTGCGCGATATGGCATCCGACCATGATGAAATTGTTATTTCCGATCACAGTTTCGCCGCGGCCCAGGGCGGTGCCGCGGTGGACGGTGACAAACTCGCGGAGCTGGTTTTGGTCTCCGATCCTGACCCGGGTTTCCTCGCCGCGGTATTGCAAATGCTGGGGGGCGCCCCCGAGGTGGACAAACGCTCCGATTTTGTTGTCGCTGCCGATTTCGCAAGGCCCCTCGAGCAGGGCATGGGGTCCGATCACGGTCCCGCTTCCGATCCGGACCCTTCCCGTGACCACGGCATAAGGGCCGACGCTCACGCCCGGGTCGAGTTCGGCCTGCTTGTCAACCAGCGCGGTGGGATGGATTTCGGCCATATTATTTTTTCAAATTGTAATTGGTGATGACCTTATTGGTGGCCTCGAGCGCCGGGCTGAAATAAAGCAGGCCGCCGCCGACTTCAAAAATGGCGGAATAGTTTTCCTTTTTGCCCAAGTCCAGGATCACATCGTTCAGGCCCTGGATGATGGGCTTGACCACCTCGCTCTGCCGTTTCTGGTAATAGTCGTCCGCGTCTTGGGCCTGGCGGTTCAAGGCTTTGGCCTTGGTCTGCAGGGCGTCGGCCTTGGCCTGGCGGGTGGCCTCGTCCCAGGTGGCCTGCTTCGCCTTATATTCGGCGGTGAGCTGGTCAACTTCCTTTTTCTGGGCGTCCAGCTTGGCCTTGGTCGCGTCAACCTCGGTTTTGAGCTTGGCGATCACCGCCTTGCCCTTGTCCGAATCGCTGATCGCCCGCTGGATGTTGATGAACCCGATCTTGACCGGGCCGGCCGACACGGTTGCGACCGGCGGCTGTTGGGCCGCGGCGTCCCGGATTTGCGTCCCCACCACCAGCAGTCCCGCTATGAGCATAATCAGCAATAATTCCTTTCTCATGGTTCTTCTCCTTGGTAAGTTAGTAATTGGTTCCCATGCCAAAATTGAACACCTGGGTATCCTCACCCGGCTTGGGGTTGATCGGGAAGCCGAGCTCGAACTTAAGCGGCCCGAGCGGGCTGACCCAGCGGACTCCAACTCCCCAATCCTGCCGCAGCCGGCTCAGATCCAACTCCTCGAAATCATTATAAGCATTTCCGGCATCGTAGAAAAACGCCAGTTTGAACCCGGTCTGCCCGAGCGGGATGACATAATCGGCGCTGAACAGAACCATTTTATTGCCGCCGATCCGGGAGTGCGTTCCGTCATCCTCGATAAAAATCGGGCTGACCGAGCCGGGCTGGTATCCGCGCAGGCTGTTGGGTCCGCCCATGAAAAAGCGCTCGGTGATCAGGAGGTGCTCGGTGTCCGGATACCATAAATATCCAACCTGGCCTTTGAGCGAGATATAATGTCCGATTTGCTTGATCGGGAGCGGCTGGTAATACAGGATTTCGTCTATGGTTTTCTGGAAATTGTTATCGCCTCCCAGGGGGCCGCCTGCATATT
>CAIUDS010000682.1 GCA_903897985.1 uncultured delta proteobacterium | reverse complement strand
CGGATATGAGCCGCATGCTCCACCACCTGAGCTACGCCGCCATCCATCATCTTAATAGCACAAAAGACCTTATAGTCAAGGCCGAAGGTTTTTGCCGCCTCTTCCAAGAGTTAGCCAACCTGAAAGGTTATAAAGCAATGGCCATGCCGATGATTCCAAGCCTTGACAACGCAAATTATCGGTGGGAAAATATTATAGTAGACATCTGTAGAGGACTTTTAGAAAAGATGGCCAGAATATCAAGACTTAATTCTCTAACCGCGCCGGAACGATCCGAGGTCTACCACCTACTGATCCCGGAGGAAATTTTCAAGATCTTTGAGATAAACAAGGCCACCTGCAAGAACCCGACGGGGGAGTGCGCCGTTGTTTTCGCCTGCGAGGATGGGAGTTGCGAGGCGAGCATCGAGATCAAACGGACACCACGGGACCAGGACCCAATTTTCTACATCGAGGTGAGCGATTCTCGGGACCTGGTCCAGTTGAACTGGGATTTCATTTGGGTCAATGATGTGCGCATGCCCCGGTACAACACCGACATCACCCCCGAGGGCGTCAGCCGGTGGCTGCAATGGACCCGGCGCAACCTCGACGAGGAGTTCCGGGCGTTGAGCGCCGGGCTGGCGCCCGGCCAGGTGCGGCAGGGACTCCGGCTGATGGACGAGGTCAACAATTGCCTGGACCGCTTTTGCGAGGCGCTGGGGCTGAAGAGCATTTCCATGGAAGCGCTTTATTACCACAATGCCATAACCTATGAGCAGCATGGGTTCCGCTACTTCGAGGGCGAGAAGCTGATGAAGTTCATCAACCACGAGTTCCGCCCGGGCGGAAAGCTGTTCCGGCTGCTGGATGACAGCCCCTTCCGCAAGAAGGCTTTTTACAACTCGGTCCGGGGCCGGAGTTGGGCCATCCATGACGGCATCCTGGAAGACTGCGGCGATCCGGAATTCGATCACTGGGCGCCGCCCAAGATGTACAAGATGATCGGAAAATATTTCCAGATTGATACTTTCCCGACCGCAAATTACTAAGCTGAAGGCCCTGGGATTTGCGCAAGCCCGGCGCGGGCGGTTGAATTGCAGCCGCGCGATTTTGCCGACGGGGCGTCCGGGTATAAGATAGAAATTCATATCAATTAGGAGGAACGGGCTAAACCATGTACGAGAAAAATGTCGAGCGGATCGAGCAGTTGGTTCAGGAACAGAACTCATGGCGTTCCCACACCATCAACCTGATCGCCAGCGAAAATGTCTTGAGCAAACGCGCGCGGCAGGTGATGGGCTCGGACTTCTGCCACCGCTACGCCGAGGGCCACCCCGGCGAACGCTACTACCAGGGCACCGAAAAAATTGACGAGATCGAGACCCGGGTCAGCCAGCACCTGAAGGCCCTGTTCGGCTGCCGGCATATCGAAGTGCGGCCCATCTCCGGCACCGTGGCCAATGACGCGGTCTTCTCCCGCTACATCAAGTCCAACGCCGTGGTCATGGTCAACTCCACCTCCGGCGGCGGACACATCAGCCACCACCGCCAGGGCTCGGTCGGAAAATACACCGAAAACATCATCAACTTCCCGCTCACCCGCGACGGCTATCACATTGATGTCAAGGAGACCGTCAATATCCTCTCGAAGGTCCCGGTCAAAATCATGATCATGGGCAAGAGCCTCTACCTCTTCCCCGACCCGGTCAAGGAAATCGCCGAACTCTGCCGCGAATTGGATATCACCCTCATCTACGACGCCGCCCATATCCTGGGGCTCATCGCCGGCAAGCGCTTCCCCGACCCGCTCAAGGATGGCGCCCACATCGTTACCGCCTCCACCCACAAGACCTTCTTCGGCTCCCAGCGCGGCATCGTGCTCAGCAACATGAAAGACTCCGAATGGGCCTTGATTGACAAGGGCGCCTTCCCGGGCAGCTCCAGCAACCACCACCTCGATACCCTGGTCTCCCTTGCCATCTCAACCTACGAGTTCCTCGAATTCGGAGAGGAATACGCCGACCAGGTGGTCAAAAACGCCAAAACCCTCGGACAAGCCCTGGACGAGGCCGGCTTCAAAGTCGAGGCCAAAGAGTTCGGATTCACCGAGTCCCACCAGCTCGCGGTCAATGTCTCGGAGCAGGGTGGCGGCGACGAGGTGGCCCGAATCCTTAAAGACAATAACATCATCCTCAATATGAACCTGCTCCCCTTGGACCCGCTCGAACGCGTTTCCAACCCCAGCGGCATCCGCATCGGCGTCCAGGAGATGACCCGCGTGGGCATGAAGGAAAAGGAAATGAAAACCATCGCGGCCCTGTTCAAGCGCTGCCTGATGAACGGCGAATATGTCGGCGATGACGCCAAAGCCTTCCGCGCCCAATACCAGGTGATCCATTATTCCTTCGACCCCGACTACCTCGAACTCCGGTCCAAAAACAAGCCCAAGGCGGTTGCCAACTAATGTATCGCCTCAAGATCGCCGATTCCTTCTCCGCCGGCCATCAGCTCAAATGCTACCGCGGCAAGTGCGAGCGCGTCCATGGTCACAACTTCAAGGTCGAGGTGATCGTCGAAGGCCATACCCTTGACCGCGCCGGACTGCTGACCGATTTCAAGGTCCTCAAAAAGCGACTCGCCGCAATCCTCGACAAATTGGACCACCAGATGCTCAACCAACTGTCTCCTTTTAAAAAAACCAACCCCAGCTCCGAAAACCTGGCCCGTCACATCTATGAGAAATTTTCGGCCAAACTCCCGAGCAGGCTGCGCCTGCTCGAGGTCTGGGTCTGGGAATCGGATAATGCCGGCGCCTGCTTTCGGCCCGACGCATCTTAGCAGCAGCAGACGCAGTGCGGCGGGACATTCCTGTCCCGCGACAACTCTGTGGGGGCGACTTTCCTGTCCGCCGTAGTCCCGCCTTTAAGCGGGACGAAGGAGGAAGGCGCAAGTTCTAAGAATTCAATAGCTTGCGCATTTCTCGCTCAGCATACTCCTTCCCCGTAAAAACCGTCTTTTGTTGATTTCAAGAGCCACATACTTTTTGCAGGACCAGTCCGGCGCCTCTTCTGCCCACATCGTGCACGGATTTATAAGGTGCACAAAGTGAACATAGAGGGTGCAGGGTCAAAGACCCTGCTGTGACTCAGG
>CAIUDS010000681.1 GCA_903897985.1 uncultured delta proteobacterium | reverse complement strand
GGGCGTGGGTTAAATTCAGCGCGACTGGACGACATAGGACTCGGGAGGTTGTTAACCTCTCAGACTCTTGGACGACAGAATCATCATTGGTCCAGCAAGGGCGCAGCCCTTGACCCCGGGGTTTGCACCGGGGCAAGAAGAAAAAAATAGTGCGACCCTTCGAAACAACAAAAGACGGTTTTTACGGGGAAGGAGTATCTTGAGCTTGAAAAGTGCAAGCGATTGAATTTTAAAGTATCGCGCGTTCCGCCTTCGTCCCGCGAGAGCGCGGGACTACGGCGGACAGGAAACGCGCTCGCACATCCATTGCGAAAAGCTACTCTCGTGACTTTGGCAATTGAAATGGAGCGGGAATGGGTATATTCTGGAGCAAACCAAATGGGGCGAAGCGGAAAATTGTTGATGCTATTGATGGGTCTGGTGACCGGCGGTTTTTATGCCCGAGCCCAGTTGCCGGACTATCAGGTGGTGCCCACGGAGGTGGTCACGAGTTTCCAGGCCGGGATCAAGCAGGTTCGGGCGCGCCAGTTCGAGCCGGGTTTTGCGAGCCTGGACCAGGCGCTGGGTCAAATGTGGACCTACCAGATCCAGGACTTGCCGGCCTACTCGATGAGCCTGCTCCGGGCGCTCGAGCAGAGCAACCCGCCGGGGGAAACTTTTGACCGGCTCCTTAAATACAGCCGAAATTTCGCGCCCCACAGTTCGGAGATAGCCTTTGCCCGGGCCGCGCTGTTTTTAAGCCCGGGGCATTTTTCGGGTTCGGGGGCGCTGGACGAATTTAACCGGGGTTTCAAGCTGCTGGATTTTGACCTGGTTGAGAAGCGCCGGCTCGAGGCTTATGTCTGGCTGGGCTCGGCCCTGTTCCTGGAAGTGGTGCTGCTGATTTTTTCTCTGCTGGTGATCGGGAGGTATTCGCGGGTTTTGCTGCACTGGGCCGGGCACCGGTTGCCCGAGGGCTATGGCTCATGGGCCCTGCCCGCGGTATTGCTGCTCGGCTTGATCCCGGTTTTCCTGGGCGCGCCGCTCTGGGCGGCAATGGCTTGGCCCGCGGTCCTTTGCCTGCCTTTTGCCACCGGCCGGATCAAGGGCATTTTCATGGCGGCGCTGCTGTGCTTTTCGGTAAGCGCTTACGCGGAGCAGCGGGGAAAGGATTTGCTGATCCCTTTGAGCAACGGCCCGCTCTTGAGCCAGCTCAACCTGGGATACGGGATCGCTAAAAGCGAAGACTTGAGCGTGCTCGAGGCCGCGGCGAAAAAAACCGGCTCGCCGGCCCTGGCGCTGGCGCTGGCCGAGGCGGAGCGGCGGGCGGGGGATGTCAAGACCAGTTCCGAGCGCCTGATCGGGCTGCTGGACAACCCGGAAGCGGGGATTATCGCGTATAACCAGTTGGCCTGCCTTTACCTCGATTTCGACCAGATTGAAGAGGCGGTCAAGACGCTCGAGACCGCGGCGGCGCTGAACCCGACCGGGCCGGAGGTCTTCTATAACCTGAGCCAGGCCTACAACGGGGCGCGGCGGTTTGAGGACTCGGACCGAACTTATGAAAAAGCGAGCCAGCTGGACCCGGAGGCGGTGGCGCGGTTCGACCTGGCCAAGAAGCTGACCGGGAGCAATTATTATGTGGCGCGGATGCCCATCCCCGCGGGGCTACTCGAGCAGGATTTGAGAAG
Organism: uncultured delta proteobacterium; assembly: GCA_903897985.1. Classification (GTDB taxonomy): domain Bacteria; phylum RBG-13-61-14; class RBG-13-61-14; order RBG-13-61-14; family DRUE01; genus CAIYYW01. Next base: position 1,454 of record CAIUDS010000681.1, on the reverse strand, counting down.
GGACCGGCCTTGGACATCGGTGCTCGCGAGCGGCCGTTACCAATTCGCGCTTTTCATCATCAGCTTCATTTTGCTGGTCAGCCTGGGCTTGCGCAACCAGACCCGGCTCTGCCGGTATTGCGGAAAGGTGATCTGTCCGAAATGCCGGCCCGAGAGCCGGGTGAGCGGGGTTTGCGGACCTTGCCACCAGATCTATCTCTCGGGAAAGGCGGTTGACCCGAAGCTGAAAATGGCGCAACGGGGCCGAGTCCGGCGCTACCATATTCTCAGCGGCTGGAGCGCGCTGGTCCTGAACCTGCTGCTGCCCGGCTCCGGGCTGGTCTTGAAGGAAATCGCCATTTCCGGTTTTATGCTAATGTTGTGGCCCATGGCATTCATCACCAGCATTATCCTGATGAGAGTGGCGCCGGAGCCGCTGGTTCCGGGCGTGAATTTATGGCCGGTCTGGCTGGCGGCTGCGGGAGCGATCTACCTGGTCTGCGGTTTGCTTTCGATTTTGCTTTACCTCAAGCTGGTTTCGGTGGAGGCATGAATGGGACTTAAAGGCTCGCTCCGTGATTTCGGGCTGTCCGAAATCCTGCAACTAATCGGACTCCAGCGCCGGAGCGGGAAGCTGGAAATCGTGAGCGACCAGGGCAAATACCAGATCCTGATCGCCGCCGGAAAAGTCGTCCGGGCCGAGAAGAAGCCGGAGGCCAAAGGCGAATCGCTCTCGGATTATCTGGCTTATGCCGGCGCGGTTCCGGCGAGCCAGATCCAAATGGCGGAGCAAAAGTCGAAATCGGAGCTTAAGCCGCTGGAGGCGGTCCTGGTCGGGCTGGGGTTCATTTCTCCGCTGGACCTGAAAAGCTATGTTTTCATCCGCACCCAGGATCTGATTTATCAGTTGTTCCTGGTCAAGGACGGCGAGTATGAATTCGAGGCCGAGCCGGTGAACTACCATCCGGACTATGTGGTGGAAATAGACACCGAGCAGGTGTTGATGGACGGGTATCGGATCAAGGATGAATGGAAGACAATCCTGACGGAGATCGGCTCGCTGGAGGCGGTTTTCCGGAAGCGGCCGGGCGAATTCGGAGTTTTGGAAAAGCTGGAGCAGCAGGAAGCCCGGGTTTATGAATTGATAGACGGCAAGAGCGGCATACCGGAAATCGCGGCGCGGGCTCAAATCACCAGGTTCGACGCCTGCAAGGCCCTGGCGGAACTCAAGCGCAAGGGACGCGCGGAAACGGTCAGCCGGGGCGATTCCAAGACGGAAACGCGGGAAAGCCGGTCACGGGTAATTGCCCAGACGGGTTTCTGGGTTTTGATCCTGGTTTTGGCCGTGCTCATGGCCAATGGGGTCCGGATTTACCTGTATTCCGGGACCGCGGCCGGGGCAAAATCGGCATATGCCCAGTCCTGGCAGGACGAGCGGATAAGACAGGCGCTGGAGATTTACCGGCTGGAAAAAG
>CAIUDS010000680.1 GCA_903897985.1 uncultured delta proteobacterium | reverse complement strand
TGCCCGAGCGGACGCCGGCAAAATCCGGCGGTTGAAAATATAGGAGACCCCAAGAAAAAATTGAGGAGACTTGACAAATTTATTCATAGCAGAGCGCAAAGAACGCAAAGGAATTTCAAGATTTGGATTCATTAAAAATATAATTCTTTGCGACCTTTGCGACCTTGCGGTAAAATAAAATGCCACTAACATACTCGGGGGTTGAGGAGCGAATGAATAGCGGAAAGATAAAAAATTATTTTGGGCTAATAATCTTCTTAAGCCTGGCCGTCATGCCCGCCGGAAAAATCGCAAGCGCCGGATCCTTTCCGCCTAATTCCGCCTTGGCAATCGTCTCTCCTTCCGATCCCAATGCCTGCGGCAGCATGAAGCCGGAGGAAGTTTACGCCCGGCTGAAAAAGGAGACCTTTGCTCATAACGGCTACAGCGCGACCTACTATCACTCGACCGAGCGCGGCAAGAAGCGCGAGATTTTCGCGCGCGGCGAGTTGACCGGAAAGTATCTGCAAAAGCCGCTCAGGTTATGCGAGAAGCGGCTTTCGTCCATGACCAGTTTTCCCGAGCAGGCCGGCGTGGGCGAGCAGGAATGCTACAACGGCCAGGAGGATTTGAACCGGATCCTGATGCCCGGGGCCTATCGCGCCCTGGGCGTGGTGGTCATGTATCCGGAAGACCCCAAGTCCAGTTACTTGAACGGCGAGAACATGAACAACACCGCGGTCTGGGCCTGGTTCAAAATCTGGGACCGGATGCTCGAAGGCGGACAACTGAGCGCTCAATGCGCGACGCGCAATGGCAAGCCGGCCTGGGTGCTCACCATCGTCCGCGGCAAAAACCCGGACCCGCTCTACAACCATAATGAGATGCGCATCTGGATTGACCCCCAGGTTTGGTTCCCGATCAGGCTGGAAAAATTTGTCCCGAACGATCCTCGGCCCGTGGTGATTTATGAATTTGAAAAGCTGGATTTGACCACGCCGCTTTCGGAAAAGGACATCGCTTTCGAGGGCGTGGCCCCGAAATGGAGCCTGGTCGGCCCGCCCGGCGGCTCCAAACTTAATAGCCTGGCCCAGCAGGAGCCGGCGCTCAAGGAGTCGCCCGGACTCGATCCGAACAGTTTTGTCGCCATGCTCGATCAGGCCCTGGCCGGTCTGAAGGATTATGCCACCGAGCTGACTCTGGAGCTGAGGTACCACCGCCTGCGCGAGTATCGCCGGGACGAATTTATGTTCATTGGACCAGGCAAAGCCTGGTCCGCGCTCACCATTGAGATCCAGGCCAACTACATGCAGATCAACTCCGGCGAGAACTTCCGCACCGTGTATGACCCATCCAAGGATAACCTGCTTCATGTGCTTCCCGCGGGTGTTTATAAATTCATGGGCGAGCAGACCTTCCCGCTCGACGACCCGCGCCTGTTCTCCGCCCTGGGTGATAACATCACCGGCCTCAACTTCTTCGCCATCCGCGACGAACTGAAAAATTGGCTCGCCACCGCAGACCAGAAAAAAGTCGGCTTGGCCGTCTATGAAGATCTCAAAGGTCCCCTTCTCGAAGTCACGCGCAAAAGCCAGGGCATCCCCGCTGCTCCCACGGTGATGCGGCTCATGCTGAATGGGGAGACCGGTCTCCCGGAGCGGCTCGAATATCGCGGCTACGACGACCCCAAAGCCTTTCTCTCCATCCGCTTCTCCAACACCGCGATCAACCCCGGCCTCAAGAGTGAGAGCCTGTGGAAGTGAAGGTGGGTTTGCTTTTATCCGCGCTTTTGGTTATATAAATGCTTGGGAGCGCAAATGACCAAAACCAAGAATATTCCCGCGCCGCTCCGGAAACGGGGCATCGAGCAAAAGCTGGCGGAAATCTGCCAAAGCAACGATGTCACCTTTATGGCCATTTTCGGGTCCTATGTGCGTGGCGAGCAGAAGCGGGGAAGCGATCTGGACATCGCCATCGAGTACGAGCCGGGCCGGAAAAAATCCCTGTTCGACCTGCTGGACCTGGAGGAACGCCTGACCCGGGTCTTCCGCAAAAAAGTTGACCTCGGCATCTTCCACAACCTCGACCCCCATGTCGTCGGCCAGGTGAAAAAAGACATGAAAATCATTTATGAAGAAAGATAAAATCTATCTCGACCATATCCGGGAAGCCATCTCTGACATAGAGGAATTTACGGCGCGAATCAGCCGGGAAGATTTCCTCCAAAACCGCGAAAAGCAGTATGCCGTGGTCAAGGCCCTCGAACTGATTGGAGAGGAAGCCAAAAAGATCAGCCTGGAATTGAAATCAAAGCATCCGGAAATTCCCTGGAAGAAAATGGCCGGGATGAGGGATAAGCTCCCCCATGATTATTTTGGCGTGAACCTTGAGCTCGTCTGGGAGACCATCTCCATCCATATCCCCGATCTGAAAAGCCAGCTATCCAAACTTTCAAACCAAAAATCGTAACCGCCGGCGGAGGGTTGGGCTGAAGTTTTGTCGTATGCCATATCGCGAGTTTGTCGAAAGTTATGAATTGATCTTTCCCTGTCGGTAATAAATCCAATTCATTTTATTTTTTCCAGTTCCTCCTGCCTCCGTCCGAGCAGGAAGCCGGCGAGGATGATGAGCAGGGCGCCGAGGATGATGAAGACGGCGGAGAGGGTTGAAGGCGGGGTGAGGGAGAAGACGAGGAAATAGACGAGGATGGGAGTGATCTGGACGGAGATTTGCTGGACCGGGATGATGTTGCTGGCCTGTCCGTATTTGAACGCGACCTGGATCTGATAAAAGGCCACCAGGTTGGCGCTCACCAGGATCACGCAGGCCGCGATAAAGATGATGATTTGGGAGGAATTTCCCTTTCCGGCAAGAACGAGGGCGATCACGGCGAGAAGGGGGCTGACCCAGAAGTTGGAGAGGGAGAAGAGGAACCCGTTGGAAAAGCCCATAATAATGCCTTTGCGCTTTTGGTTCCTGAGCGAGACCAGATGAATGATTCCCCAGAAAACATACATGCACGCGGTAAAGACCAGGATATGGAAAACGATATTGGATAAGGCCAGGGCCTCGCGGACCCGGTCTATGGCAATATCCAGGCCGCTCAGGCCGAGCAGGGCGATGCCGGCGATCATGAGGAAAATGCCGAAGTATTCGGGAAAGCTGAGCTTTTCTCCGATCAGCTTGACCGAGCCGAGCGCGAGCACGATCAAGCCCGCGGCCATCAGGCCCGGCACCAGGGCCGGCCCGATCAAGGCCTGGGCCCACATGAAAGTGGCCATTCCGAGTGCGACCTGAAAAAACATTCCCAGCCACCAGAGCCGGCTTTTGAGCAGGGTAGCCATGAAGCCCTTGCCCTTAAGCTCGGCCGGGACATCGTTCACCGCTTTTTTCTGGAGCAGCACCCCGGCGTTGTTGATCACGCCGCACAGGATCGCGACGGCCACGCCCATCATGTATTTGTAATCCATACCGACCCCTGATTTCCCGGCGTCATTGTCCTGATTCCGGCTCGATTAGTCAAATTGCCGGAAACCTCCCGTTGACACCTGATTTTTTCTTTCCTATAATTTCCCCGGCGGAAAAAGTTATTCGGGAAAAAAGAAAGGACCGGAACATGGCGGAAAAACCTATCGGAGTCGGTCTGATCGGGTGCGGCAATATCGGGCTGCTCCATGCGGCCTCGCTGTCGCATATCGCCGGAGACGGGGTCTTGATCCGGCCGGTGATCGCGGCGGACCTGAACGCGGAGAACCGGGAGGAAGTCGCGAGCAATTGGAAATTCGAGCGGCTGACCGCGGACCCGAATGAGGTCATTGCGCACCCGGAGGTGGATGCGGTATATATCTGCACGCCCACCTTCACCCACCGCGACCTGATCTTTTCCGTCCTGTCCGCGGGCAAGCACCTCTATTCCGAAAAACCCCTGGCGCCTGCCTTTGAGACGGTCAAGGAAATCTGCCGGGCGGTCCTGTCCGCGCCCATCATCGCTCAGGTCGGTTTCCAGATGCGCCATAACGCCATGCACGCGAAGGTGAAAAATTTTGCGCAGACCGGCGAGATCGGCAAGCCGATCGGTTACCTTTACCGCGACGACGAATGCTGGCCGACCACGGAATTCTCTCCGTTTGCCAGCGCCTGGAGGTCGCAGCGCAAGTTCTCGGGAGGCGGCCCGCTGATTGAACACTCCATCCACGGGATTGATCTGTTGTCGTGGATGTTCGGACCGCCGGTGCGGGTGGCGGCCGCGACCCGGAGCGTGTTCGGGTATGACATTGAAGATGTGGCCGCGCTGACCATTGAACACGAATCCGGCGTGGTGGGGAACCTCATAACCATTTACGGCGGGGTGGAGGGCCGGGAGGAAAGCCGGTTTGAAACCTTTTTCGAGAAGGCCACCATTGAGATCACCTGGGGGGTGATGGTGGAGAGCGAGGAAAACTCATTCCGGATCACCAGGTCCGGAGAGGCGCCCGAGAATGTCGCGTTCAGCAGGATTTTGGAAGAGCGACTGGCGGCGCTGGGCATCGGCCTGCCGCCTTTTTTCTGGAACGAATTGGCCAGCCGGGATTTCTTCAAGTGCATCCGGACCGGGCGCAAGGCTTCGCCCGGGTTTAAGGATGGGCTGATCGCGCATGCCACAGTTGAGGCCGCGTATCGTTCGGCGCGGGAAAAGCGGATGGTTGAACTTAAGGAACTGATTAGCGACTTTACTTAAGCGGCTGGTTTTTGGGCAGGAAATTTTCCAGCTCGCGGATGTAATCAAAGTCGCTGTCCTGTGCCGGGGCGAACCCTCCCATTTGCAT
>CAIUDS010000679.1 GCA_903897985.1 uncultured delta proteobacterium | reverse complement strand
GGCGCAACGCCTCCTCCGCCCGCTTGCGCGCGGTGATGTCGCGGGTTATCCCGATAATCCCCACCGCCTCGTTATCTTCGCCGCGCAACAGCCTCATGGCGTTTTCCGTCCAGATGGTCGAGCCGTCCTTGCGCTTCAACTCCAGTTCCATGGTCCGGGTCCGGTTGAGGTCCTTTGAGATTTTTTCCTGGGCCATGGTGTCCTGAAAAGCATCCGCGGCCGTCTTGATCGAACCGGGGACGACAATTTCATCCAGCGTTTGGGGCATGCTCTCTTCCGCGGTGAACCCGCGCAAGGTTTTTGCCGACGGGCTGACATAGGTGAAACGGAGGTTGAGGTCCATGGTCCAAATCATGTCGGTGGCGTTCTCGGCGAGCAGGCGGTAGCGCGCTTCGCTCTGTCGGAGGGCTTCCTCCGCCCGCTTGCGCTCGGTGATGTTCTGGAAAACCGCGACGAAACAATCCGGAGCCGGCCGGAAAGCCGCGATGTGCAGCCATCTTTCGAGGGGGGCCACAAAGGTATCGAATTCCGTGGGTTGGCCGGCGGAAGCGACCTTTCCGTAAATCTGGAACAGTTCCGGGTTGCTCTCCTTGAGGCTCGGGATCGCTTCGGTCACTTTCCGGCCCACGACATTTTTCAAGCCAGTGAGTTTTTCAAAGGCGCTGTTGACTTCGAGGTAGACCCAGTCCTGGGGGTCTCCGCGGTCATCGAAAATCATCCGGCAATACGCGAAGCCCTCGAGCATGTTCTCGAACAGCGACCGGTATCGGTTTTCGGATTCCCGGAGCGCTTCCTCCGCCCGCTTGCGCTCGGTGATGTCGCGGAAATACCAGACCCGGCCGTAATATTTGCCGCCCGCCCCCCACATCGGCGCGGAATAGCGGTCAAAGGTTCTCCCGTCCTTGAGCGGGATTTCCTCCCGGCTCTTCTCCTGTCGCTGCCCATAAAGGCGCTGCACCTTGGCGACGAATTGCTCCGGCTCGGTTAGCTTGTCCAATACCAACTGCCGGGCCGCCGGCTCGGACCTGGAGACCACGAGGCTTTCGGGGATCTCCCACAACTCGATGAACCTCCGGTTGAACGACAGGATTTTGCCGGCTTCATCCACCACCAAAATCCCGTCAATCGAGGCTTCCTGCTGGGTGGACAAAATCACATTCTGAAGTTTCAATTCCTCTTCTTGCCGGAAAAAATTGTCAATCAGTCCGGCCAACTGGCTGAATTCGTCGCCCTTGCCCTCCAGCTTGGCCAGCGCCCCGGGAGACTCCGTGAGCAGGGCCTGGGATAAAAGTTTCAAGGGATGGTTCACCCACAGCACCAGCGCGAGGAACAGGAGAATCATGATGGTAATTGAAAAGGCGATCAGGCTGGCCATGAAAATTCTGGACAGGCCGGCGACTTGTTCCAGGCCCGGGGATTTCCCGCTCATCCTCAGCGTCATCAGGGGCTCGCCGGCGATATCCTTGAATTCACGAACAAAAACCACTTGCTCATGACTGCCGGCCTTGGAGGTTTCGGACTTCAATTCCGCGCGGTTCACAAAGCTGACTTTGGCGCCGGAGAGGGTTGAAAGCTCTTGCAGGTAGTCCTCATTCCAGACCCGGGCCGCGAAGAAATATCCCTGGGGAACGGTCTTGCGCGCGGCGTCGGAAGAAGGCTGGATGGGCGCCCCAAAAATTTCGAGCAGCCCATGCTCGGTATTTGCGTAGAGGTGCGGGAAAGAATCTTTTTTAAGGAACCGGGCCAGCAGAGTCTTGTCCACCGGCAGTTCCCCCAGGTCCCGGGCGCCGAGATTATTATATGAATAAACCAGCCTCAGGCCGGGGTCATAAACCCAGACCGCATTGGCGTCAAAGGTGGCGAGCGCCGCTTCCAGGTTGATCCTGGCCCAGGCCGGGTCCCCGCTCTTCTCAAAGGCGACCATTTCATCCCAGTAGCTGTAATCAAAAGCCAAGTTCTTGACCGACTTGCCGCGAAGCTCGACGAGCCGGTCAAAGACCCGGCTTTTGTCCTGGCTGATTTCCGCGAGCATGGCCTCGGACCGCTTGGTTTCAATACGCCGTCCGAGCATTAGCGCGCTCAGGAAAAGAGCGGTCAGGCACGAGAGCAGGACAATGATTTTGGTCCGGATTTTCATGAGGGCACGCCCGTGGCCAGCAAAAAGCCGGAGCGCCCGGGCGCCCCGGCGCTATCCGAGAACAGGGGAACCCTCATCCGCCCGCTCATTTTTTCGCGCCATTGGGAGGAAGGATGACAATGCTTAACCAGAAACTTTCAATGGACTTGACCACATGCAGGAACTGGTTCAGGTCTATCGGTTTGGAAATGTAACAGTTGGCATGCAGGTCATAACTCTTGATGATGTCTTCCTCCGCGCGCGAGGTGGTCAGGATCACCACCGGGATCCGCCGGAGGTGTTTGTCCGCCTTGATTTCCGCCAGCACCTCCCGGCCGTCCTTCTTGGGCAGGTTAAGATCAAGCAGAATCAGGTCGGGCCGCGGGGCATCGGCATACGGGCCTTGCTGGCGCAGGAACGACATGGCCTTTTCGCCGTCGCCAACCACATGCAGTTGGTTGTGGAGTTTGCTGTTCTCGAGCGCTTCCCGGGCCAGATCCGCGTCGCCCGGGTTGTCCTCCACCAGCAGGATCTCGATCGGTTTAACCAGTCGCTCTTTACTCATTTAACCGCCTCCTTTTCTTTTGGCAAGGTGAAATAGAAAGTGGAACCCTTTCCGGGCTTGGACTCGAACCAAATCCTGCCGCCGTGGCGCTCCACGATGCGCTTGCACACGGTAAGCCCGAAGCCCGTGCCCGGATACTCCTCGCGGGAGTGCAGGCGTTGGAAGATCACGAACACCTTGTCCGCGTGTTTCGCTTCGATGCCGATGCCGTTGTCTTTTACCGAGAAGAGCCACTCGTTGCCTTGGTCGCGGGCGGACAGATGGACATGCGGCGAGTCCTTGCCGCGGAACTTGAGGGCGTTGGAGATGAGGTTTTGGAACACCTGCATGAGTTGGGTGGCGTCCGCGCGCACCACGGGCAGATCGTCGTTGGTGACCAGGACCCGGCCTTCCTCGAGGGCCGCGGACAGGTTCCGAAGCGCCTCGCCCAGGGCCGCGCGCGAATCGGTTGGTTCGAACTGCATGCTCCGTGTGGTGACGCGCGAGTAGATCAACAAGTCGTTGATAAGCTGCTGCATGCGCACCGCGCCGTCCACCGCGTAGTCAATATATTTTTTGGCCTTGTCGTCGAGCTTGCCCTCGTAGCGCTGACCGAGGAGTTGGGTGTAGCTGGCGACCATGCGCAGCGGCTCCTGCAAATCGTGCGAGGCCACATAGGCGAACTGCTCGAGCTCCTGATTCGACCGCTTCAAATTCTGCAGCGTCTTTCTTAGTTCATCCTCGGCGCGCTTGAGTTCGGTGATGTCGTTAAACATGGTCAGGTGGTGCGGTTTGTCGCCAATCTTCAGCGGGGCCATGGAGAGCAGCACATTGCGCTTTTCCCCGGATTTGACGGGGATGGTCAGATCCAGGTTCGAGACCGAATCCTGTCTTTGGAAGGAATCATAAATCCGGGGGCGGTCTTCGGTGCCGATGAAACCGAGTTCAAAGGCCGTTCGGCCAATCGCGTCCGCGCGGCTGATCCCGGTGAGGCGGATGAAAGCATCGTTCACTTCCACGAGGCTGCCGGAATCTTGCACCACCGCGATGGCAATGGGGCTTTCCTGGAAAACCCGGGCAAACTTCTGTTCGGATTCACTTAACAACATTTCCGCGCGCCGGTGCGCTTCTTCCGTCTCGAGGGCGGATAGGGCGTAAGAAATGTCCAGGGCGACTTCCTGGAACAACGATTGTTCCTCCGCGTCCGCAACCAGCTCGATCGGGATGGCGGCCGAGAGCACTCCATAAATTTTTCGCCCGTATTCCAGCCGGTAGAGAAAAGCGCCCCGGGTCGGGCCTTTGTCCACCAAGGGGCAGGGCGAGCAGGCCTTAACATCTTCAATAACCAAAAGGCCGGAATGTTTCAGCGCTTTCTGTCCGCACTCGGGCAGGATTTCCTGTTTTAACTGCTGGTGGAGGGCGGCAAATTTCGGGTCGGAAGAAACTTGGGCATAATGGACGATTTTTCCGGTCTGATCCAGGAGCGCGATCCAGGAATTAAAATAGCCATGGCCTTGGATCAGGTTATCGCAGATACCCTGGGCCAGCCGGTCCCGGTCGGTCTCCTTCGTGATCAACTGGTTGACATTGCGGATCGCATGCAACACCCGGTTCAAGTGCGCGATCCGTTGCTCCGCGGCCTTGCGCTCAGTGATGTCCATGGAAAGGATAAAAATTCCCTCGGGCGCCGGCGAGATGCTGAGTTCAAACCATCCCTTGGCGCCGTCGGGATAAGAGAATTCGTTCTCGAACCGGGAGGTCGCTCGCTCGTCCAGGCAGCGCTTCATCGCCGCGAACAAGGGGCTGGGTTCAATGCCGGGATAGGCCTCCATCATGGTTTTCCCCAGCAGTTCTTCCCGGCTTTTCCGACCGTGCCGGGCCGCGGCATCATTGACATAGAGGTATCGCCCGTCAAAACCGATGATCTGGCAGCCTTCCATCATATTGTCAAGGGTTTTGCGATACCGCTCTTCTTTCTCCTGGACCGCCTCCTGGGCTCGTTTGCGTTCCTCGTTTTCCTCCCTCAGCCGCTCCACCGCGATTTCCAATTCCGCGGTCCGTTCGTTCACCAGTTCTTCGAGATGGTCCCGGTGTTTCCGAAGTTCCTCTTCCATCCGCTTGCGCTCGGTAATGTCCCGGCCAATGCACAAAGCTCCCACCACGGTCCCCGCTTCAATAATCCTCGAGACGCTGACCTCCAAAAACATCCGCTCGCCCGATTTTTTGATGACCGGGGTCTGAAACTGGGTTACCTTTTCGCCTTCCATTCCTTTCGAGATGGTGGCGATGACCCGCGCCCGGTCTTCCGCGGGCACAAACTCGATCACATTTCTGCCCACGCCATCCTCGTTGCGAAAACCCAAAATCTCCTCTGAACTCCGGCTGACAAAAGTGAGCCCGCCTTTCAAATCAATCGTAAAAACCAGGTCCTTGAGATTCTCGATCAAAAACCGATACTGCTTCTCCGATTGTCGGACCGCGTCCTCCGCCTTGCGGCGCTCCGCGATCTCGCTCTCCAGCTCGCGGCGGGAAGCGCTCAAATCCGCGGTCATCCGGTCAAAGGCGCGGGATAGCTGTCCGATTTCATCCCCCGCCCGGGTACCGACCTGATGATCCAGATTTCCCGAGCCGATGAGTTCCGCGCCGCTCTGCAACGCGCGGAGCGATTTGGTGAAGCTTTGGGAAACCCCGAACGAAGTGATGGCTCCCAGGAGCAGGATCAAAACCCCGAACAGGACGGCCAATTTCATTTCGTGGACGATCGGCTCGAGCGCCTCGGAACGGTCAATCTTGGCCACCAGCCCCCAATCGAGCGACGGGACATAGCGCCAGGCCGAGATTACTTCCTTGCCCCGGTAGTCAATGGCAACGCCGGCGCCCGAGAGTTTTTTAACCGCTTTTTGAATCGGCAGCGCGCGCTTATCCCCGAACTTGATTTGCTTCTTCAAGGCCGAACCCTGCTCGTGCCGGAGCGGATTGAGATAGAGCGCTCCGTCCCCCGTATTTTTCGCGATCAGGGTTTCGCCGGTCCGGCCCAGGCCCGTGGCGTCCTGGATCATCAAGTAAATGTTGTCCATGTTAAGGTCGAAGACCAGCACGCCGATGAACTTGCCCTGGTCATCGCTTACCGGCGCCGAGACCATCATGGAAAAATGGCCGGGTTCAAAGGGGTTGATAAAAATGTCGCTGAAATAAATTCCCTTTTTGCCTTCTTGGAAAGCCCGGTTGCCCGGGTCCGGGAGGGGATTGCCCAGATGCCGGGAGAAGTGATCGGGATTGGAAGCGTAAACTATTTTCCCTTCCGGAGACACCAGCAGAATATCATCGTAATCATACTCTTCCTGCAAAGGCGCGAGTCTTTTATCCAGGGCTTTCCGGGCTTGGAGGTATTGCGGGTTTTGCGGATCGTTCATGAATCGGGTCATGGCGGGAAGGCCCTGAATTACCGCCTGGTATTCTCGAGTGGCAAGAATGTTGCCGCGCTGCTCGTTCACGAATTGCTCGATCCGCTGAACCTTGAGGGTTGCGATGCTGGCAACCTGGGCGGTCCGCGTTTGGAGCAAGGCGTCCCGGGCGGAGATATAGACCAGGGTCCCGGTCACCAGCATGGAGGCGGCGATGAAAGTCAGGAGGATGAAGGTAAGTTTGAAACGAATGGAAATGGGCTACCCCCTCCCCGGGTTCTGGCGGGGCCAAACTGGAAGGATGGGCCATGAGATTTGCAGGTTCGCGTGAAAGGTATAGTTATTTTGATCCAGGTCCCGAATGGTCCCCGGAGGTTCCCCCGCCCAAATGCCCCATTCCGTCATCGCCTTGCCAACCCGCCCTCTCGTCTGCGATCACTTAACCCCAAGCAACAAGACCAAGAGCCGATCCCCTTTTGAGCTCAACCACCGCGTGGAAAAAATATCGGTTCACCTTCCTTTTCCATAACCCCTGGCCCAAGCCCCAGGGAGCAAATATAGCCGACTAAATATATTATAACAACTTTTTTATCTTTGTCAAATTATATTTAACACATTCGGGGGAACAGCCATTTATGAATATCCGGCAACCGCGGGGACTGGGCGGGAGCGGGAAGAGGGCGCCGGCCGGGCGAGGATATACCCTTGTCCATAATAACTAACTAGACGCAGGGGATACCGATTTTGGCTAAAATATATTATATGATAGTATTGAACAGGATGAAGGATCAGGTCCGGGCAAGGGGCCTTTCCAACGAAAGGATGCTTAACTTGGAAACGGAAAAAACGCAGAGCGGCGCGGTGCTGGTGGTTGATGACGACGAGGTGATCCGGACCACCTGTGAACGGGTCCTGAAGCGGAGCGGTTACGCGGTGGTGACCGCCTCGAGCGGGGAAGCGGGACTCGCGGCCATGGAACAGAAAGCCGCGGAGGTGGTGCTTACCGACATCCGGATGCCGGGGATTTCCGGGATCGAAGTCCTGCGCGGGGTGAAACAGAAATGGCCCTGGACCGAGGTGTTGGTGATGACCGCGTTCGCGGACCAGGACCTCGCCGCGGAATCGCTCAAGCTGGGCGCCAGCGAAATCCTGATTAAACCCTTCAACCAAACCGAACCCATCCTCTCCGCGGTCGCCAAAGCCATGATCCGCGCCAAAATCCGCCGGCAGGGCTATCTCGATGATTCAACCCTGGAGCTCCTGATCCACGCCCGGGAATTGTGCTCGGAAGCGGACTTGGCCAAAGCGCGGGCTCATGCTCGGACCCATAACCTGTCGTTGCGCAAGGCCCTGGGCGCCTTGGGGATCGTGAGCGAGGAAGACCTGGATTATGCGGTGGCTCAATTCATGGAGATACCTTATGTTCGGCTTCAGGAAAAAATGCTGGACCCGATTTTGCTCAGCACCTTCCCGGCGCTGCTGGCGCGCAAATATCTATGCCTGCCGCTGTGGAAGGAAGGGGATACCTTGCATTTGCTGATGAAGGACCCCTTTGCCCCGGAAGCGATCGGGGTGATGGAAAAAGCTCTGCATCTGAAAGTCAAACCGGCCCAGGGGGTGGAATCGGAAATCGCGGAGTTGATCGAGAAGGCCTATGGCGGGGAATTCTCGGGCTTGGCGCTGGAAGAGTTGGGCTCACAACTCTTGAAATCATCCGGCCCGGAAAGCGACCTGATCCTGGCCGCGCTGTTCGGTCAAACCCGGCTCGCGCAAGTCCAGGAGGCCAGTCTGTTGAAGAAAGGCGACGACCTCTATGAATTGAAATTGTCGGCCCTGCTCAAGACCACGGCCAAACCCCGGGACGGGAAGAGCCATGGCTAAGCTGGATTCGGTGATGATGATCGAGCGCAATGCCATCGCTAAAGACGCGTTTTATGCCGTAGGTGATGGCAAAAAAGGATGCCGAATAAAAGGAGAAGTTGGATGAAAAAGAAAATGGTATTCGTGGTGGATGACGATCCGATGATGCGGGATTCGCTCAAGCGCTACCTGGTCAAAGCCGGCTTCGATGTCAAAACCGAGACCGACGGGTTTGAGGTGCTCCTGCTCCTGGAATACATGATTCCCGACCTCATCATCAGCGACATCCGCATGCCCAAGCTGGATGGGATCACCCTGCTCGAGGGCATGAAGAACCGCTACAAGACCAAAAACATCCCGGTAATATTCATGTCCGGCCAGAGCAATGACGAAATTATCGAACGGGCCAAGGAATTGGGCGCCAGGTTTTTTCTGTTCAAGCCCTTTCCGCTGGATTACCTTGACGGCCTGATCAAAAAGATTCTGCCCGCGGAATCTGAAGAATATGCGGTGGTTCAGGATAAAAAGCCGGAATGACCGCGGAGGAGGGAGCCATGAACCGAGGCAAAGTATTGATCGTGGATGATGACGAAACCATCCTGGAAAGCCTGGGCCGGGAATTGGCCGAGGAGAAGTATGAGGTGTTCAAGGCCAAGGAGGTGCGCGCCGGGCTCCAGACCCTGGTGGAGCAGCCGGTGGATGTGTTGATCTCGGATTTGAAGATGCCCGGGGTCCAGGGGGAAAGCCTGCTACGCATAGCCAAGGACCGCTATCCGCTCGTGATTAGAATCATCATCACCGGCAGTCCGGATTTGAACTCCACGCTTCAAGCCATCAACGAGGCCGAAGTTTTCAGGTATTTTATCAAACCCTGGAAGCGCGGCGAGTTGCTCTCGGCCTTGACTCAGGCCATGCGCCTCCGTAATTCCAGACTGGAAACCAGGAAATTGATCGGAGAGATTATCGCCCAAGTCGAAAAATTGAAAGCGCTCGGCCCTTTTCCGGAATGAACTCTTGAACTCGATCCTTTCCGCGCGGGCAAAGAAATGGTCGGGATGGTGGGATTTGAACCCACGGCCTCTTGGTCCCGAACCAAGCGCGCTACCAGACTGCGCTACATCCCGACGGCCGATAGTATAGCCAAAGAACCGTTGTTTGTAAAGCGCCGGCTTGCCCACCCCCGGTTTTTCGTGCGCACCCGCGTCCCGCTTTATGGCGGGACGACGCCGCTTTTAAATTCTCGATCCAGTTCGCAATCAAAGCAGCGAAAAAGCGGTGGCGCTGCCACCGCAGTCCAAAGCGCTTTCAGCGCGAATCAATTGAATTAATTCTAGGAGTGGGCAAGCCGGC
>CAIUDS010000678.1 GCA_903897985.1 uncultured delta proteobacterium | reverse complement strand
TTCCGATCTGGCCGGGCAGGGTCTTTTGGGGGATTGGGACTTGAAATTCGCCCAAAATAGCAAATACTATTATCAAGAAGGGGGATACAATCTTACCGGCCCGAAACCCTGAGGGGTGCGGGCCATAAATTTATGAACCGAAAGATGGACAGCACAGTGGATTTGATCCTGGAAGACACCAACCTGGCCCGAGTCCTGTTTGGCGAGCACCACCGGAATTTGAAGCGGCTGGAGGAGGTTACCGCCGTGGAAATCCGGGCGCGGGGCAATGCTTTGCGCATTTTAGGTCCGGAGTCGGAGGTGCAGGTGGCCCAGAAGGCGATCCATGAATTGTATCACCTCCTGAAACGGGGATATGCGATAACCGAAAAAGACATCGAGCCCGCGGTCCGGATGATCAGCCAGAACCCGGAGCTGCACCTGGAGCGGCTCTACAAGGAGGGCTTGAACATCGCGGGAAGACACAAGCCCATCCTTCCCAAGAGCCTGGCCCAGAAGGAATATATGGAAGCGATCCGGAACAACGATATCGTTTTCGCGGTGGGCCCGGCCGGCACCGGCAAGACTTATCTGGCCATGGCCATGTCGGTGCAGGCCCTGAGCCAGGGCGAAGTCAGCCGGATCATCCTGACCCGGCCCGCGGTGGAAGCCGGGGAGAAGCTGGGGTTTTTGCCCGGAGACCTGGCGGAAAAGGTCAACCCCTATCTGCGGCCGCTTTATGATGCGCTCCATGACATGATGGACCTGGAGCGCGCGACGCGGCTGTTGGACCGCGGGGTGATCGAGGTGGCGCCGCTCGCGTTCATGCGCGGCCGGACGCTCAACAACAGCTTCGTAATCCTGGACGAGGCCCAAAACACCACCATGCTCCAAATGAAAATGTTCCTCACCCGGCTCGGGTTCGACTCCAAGGCCGTGATCACCGGAGACATCACCCAGATTGACATCGCGGCGCCCGAGCAAAGCGGCCTGATCCATGTCACCAAGATCCTGAAGGATATCGAAGGAATCCATTTCAGTTATTTCACGGAACAGGATGTGGTTCGCCATCCCCTGGTCCAGAAGATAATCCGGGCCTACGACGAGGACGAGCGGAAGCGTCCCCGGAATCGCTGATCCCCGCGCGGAGCGGTGAAATGAATCACTCGGCCAAAAATTCCAAATTGCCACAAACGGACCGCAAAGCCACCTGGGACAAGCGGCTCCAACTCTTGTATCGGTCCCGGCCCAAGCTGGCCAAGGCCCTAGTATATACCGCGGTCAGCATGATCCTGATTATAATCAATTTCTACCCGCGCCAATACATCACCTCCCAAGAATACCAGGCCGGGGAGATCGCCAACAAGACCATCCGCGTGCTCCGGGACTTGGAAGTCCAGGACCTGGTCACCATTAAGCAGTCGCAAAAAACCGCGGCCGAGCAGACCCAGGAGGTCTATGACCTGGCGCCGGAACTGCCCGGAACCATCAACCAGGAGCTGGCGGACTTCTTCGCGGAAATGCGCGAGTTGTACCAGCCGGCTCCCAAGAAGGGGGAGGAGCCGATCGCAATTCCGCCTTCCTTCAAGAAGGAGCGCGAGGAGGAGATCGTCAGCGAACTGGGGGTGGAATTGACCGAGACGGAAATCGGCCAGCTCGTCCAATTCCGTTTCGCGCAGGAAATCCTCTCCAAGGCCCAGACCATTGTTTCCGAGCTTTATGCCCAGCCCCTGGTGATTGACCGGGAACAGATCCAGAAAGCAGCCGGCAAGGGCATCACCGTGCTAAACCTCAAAACCCAGGAGCGGACCAGCCTGTTCGAATTCACCGCCGTGCGCGATCTGAACGAGGTCCGGAAGGAATTGAACAAGAAAATCCAACTCCAGTTTTCCGGTTATCCTTTTGCGCTCAGAAAACTAATGGACAAAATCATCTCCGAACTGCTCCAGCCCAACCTGACTTTCGACAAATCCGGCACCGAGCGCGAGGTGGCGCAGGCGGTCGCCTCGGTCAAGCCGGTCTACTTCAAGCTCAAACGGGGCGAGGTGATCGTGCGCAAGGGCGACCGAATCAGCGAGGAGCAGTGGAAAAAAATCGAGGCGATCCAAAACATCCGGACCCCGTTCGAGAGCTGGCTGATGTTCTTCGGCATTTTTATTTTGCTCTGGCTCAGCCAGTATTTTGTTTATCATTTTGCCGACCGCAACATCAAGAAGTTCAAGATCAACTCGCGGGACCTGATCTTCCTCAGCCTGATGCTCGTGGTCAGCCTGCTCGGGCTCAAACTGGCCGAATACCTCGGCAGCAACCTCAAAGAAAACTTCAGCCTGCCCGACGGAATCAATTTCTACTATCTGGCCGGGATCGCCGGCAGCGCCATGCTGGTGCGGATGGTGCTCAACAGCGAAACGGCGGTGGTTTACACCCTGCTGCTCAGCGGGTTCGCCGGGCTGGTGGCCGGGTTCGATTTCTATGCCGTCCTTTACTGCCTGACCGGCGGCGTGGTCGCGGCCGGGGAAGTCGGCACCTGCGAGCAACGCGGCAAGATTTTCCGGGCCGGCATTTACCTGGGCCTGGTGAGCATGATCGTGGCCATCGCCTTCTCCCTGGTGCAAAACACCGCGCGCGACCAGGAACTCCTGATCTATAACGGGCTGTTCGCCTTTCTCGGCGGCCTCGTCGCCGCGGTGGTTGTCACCGGCATAACCCCGGTGGTCGAGTCGGTCTTCGGATACGCCACCAACATCAAGATGCTGGAGCTCCTGAACCAGGAACACCCTTTGCTCAAGGAACTGAGCGTAAAGGCCAGCGGCACCCACCAGCACAGCCTGCTGACCGCCAACCTGGCCGAGGCCGCGGCCGAGGCCATCGGCGCCAACCCGATCCTGTCCCGGGTCATGGCCATGTACCATGACATTGGCAAGATGGAAATGCCCCAGTATTTCGCCGAGAACCAGTGGGACGAGAAGAACCCGCACTCCAAGATCAAGCCCACCATGAGCGCCCTGATCCTGATCAAGCATGTCAAGGAAGGCATGGAACTGGCCGACAAATACAAGCTGCCCCGCGAGGTGGTGGAAGCCATCCAGCAGCATCACGGCACCAACCTGATCAAGTTCTTCTATGAGAAGGCCAAGGAGATGGAAGACCCGGAACTCGACACCATTGACGAGCAGGACTTCCGCTATCCCGGTCCCCGGCCCCAGACCCGCGAGGCCGGAATCCTGCTCCTCGCCGACATCGTCGAGAGCGCGGCCCGGTCCATCCGCGAGCCCAACCCCGACAAGATCAAGGGCATGGTCCAGAACCTCATCAACCGCGTGTTCGTGGACGGACAGCTCGAGGAATGCGAACTCACCCTGAAAAACCTCCATGAAATCGCCAAAGCCTTTTCCAAAATCCTTGGCGCAATGTATCATGCCCGGCCGGAATATCCGCAGCCGGTTGAAAAAGGAGCCCCCGTTGGCAAAAAGAGAGACAGCAATCCGGATTTTGGTCACGAACTCGCAGAAGCTCGAGAGCTCCGAGAAGCGGATCCGGACAAGAGCAAGGAAGTTATTAAACGCCTTGGGGATTAGCTCCGCGGAATTAAGCCTCCTGCTCCTCAATGACCGCCAAATCCGGAAATTGAACCGGGTCTGGAGAAAAAAAGACCGGCCCACCGATGTGCTCGCCTTTGCCCAACGCGAGGGAAAATTCGCCGACCCCAAAGACCCGGTGCTCGGAGATATTGTCATTTCCGTCCAAACTGCGGAGAGGCAGGCGCAAGAAGCCGGGCACCCCCTTAAGCAGGAATTGGATTTGCTCCTCGTTCACGGCCTCCTCCACTTGCTCGGATATGAGCATGAGCGGGGCGGGACTCAGGCCTCCCGCATGAGGTCAAAGGAAAAAGAATTAATGAAAAAGCTCGGCCACCAAACATGAACGAAAACAAAAGCCAGACCCTGACACAAATCATCCTGGCGGTTTTTTCCGGAATCCTGCTGGCGCTCAGTTTCCCCCTGCCCCGCGGAACCACGCTCAGCCCCATCGCCTGGTTCTGTCTGGTCCCGCTGATTCTGTCCTTGGCCCAAGCTTCTCCCAAGCGGGCCTTCGGGCTCGGGCTGCTCTCCGGCGTGATCGGCAATTTCGGCATCTTCTACTGGATCCCCTACTGCATGATCAACTATGCCTCGATGTCCAAGGCGATCGCCTATTTCGCGCTCTTGCTCCTGGTGCTGCTTTTGGCCTTGTTCTTCGCGGTCTTTGCCTGGCTTACCCGGCTCGCCCAACTTCATCTTAAAATCAGTCTGCTCCTGTTCGGTCCCCTGCTCTGGGTCAGCCTCGAATACCTCCGCAATTATTTCCCGCTCGGCGGTTTCCCTTGGGCGTTGCTCGGATCGTCCCAATATAAATTCCTGCCCGCCATCCAGATCGCGGAGCTGGGAGGAATCTGGATCGTGTCCTGGCTCGTCGCCCTGGTTAATTTCGGAATCGCATCCCTGTTCCAGAAATGGCCGGTCTCCCGAAAATCCTTGATCGAATTCTCCATCGCCCTCATGGTTTTCCTCGCCAGCCTCGGCTACGGCGCGCTCCGGATGCGGTCGGTGGACCGCGCCTTTGCGCCTCAGCCGGAAATCAAGGTCGCGATCATCCAGGGCAACATTGACCAGGGCGAGAAGTGGAGCCCGTTTTACTTCTGGAGTTCGCTCTCGCGCCATGTGGCCTTGAGTCAGTCGCTCTTGAAGGACCCCCATGACCTCCTGGTCTGGCCGGAGGCCGCCCTCACCGACTTTTTCAATGAAAACTGGGACAACCGCACGGAGAGCGATGTGGTGAAGGAGATCGGCGTATTCGACGCCTACTTTTTGTTCGGAAGCATTAGCCGGGAATACCGGGGAGAAAAGCGGCTGATCTATAACAGCGCTTATGTGCTCTCGCCCTTTGGGGAAAAATTGGTCGGGAGATACGACAAGATGCACCTGGTGCCGTTCGGCGAATATGTGCCCATGCAAAAGCTGCTCTTCTTTGTGGATGCCATCGCCAAGGGCAACGCCGGCAGCACCGACGCCGGAAGCAAGATCGAGGTCTTCGACCTGGGCAAGTATAAGCTCGCCTGCGTGATCTGCTACGAATTGATCTTCCCCAGCCAGGTCCGCCTATTCGTGAAAGCCGGCGCCTCGGTCATGGCCACCATCACCAATGACGCCTGGTTCGGGCCTACCAGCGCCCCCTATCAGCACAACTCCAACATCGTCTTCCGCGCCATCGAAAACCGCGTCTATTTCCTCCGCGCCGCCAACACCGGCGTCAGCTCCATCTGCGACCCCTGCGGCAGGATCCTGAGTTCGACCAAGATTTTCGAAATCGCCGCGCTCGAGGGAAAAGTGAAAGCCAGCCCCCTGCATACTCCCTATACCCGGCTGGGCGACTGGTTCCCTTTCGCGGCCGTCGCCTTGACGAGCCTCGGTCTGGTCGTTATCCTGTTCGGAAAGAGAAAAGTTAAATCCGGGAGCAAAACCAAATGATGATCGAGGAATACTCGGAACGGGCCGTAAAAATGGCGGATCAGATCAAAGAGATGCGGGGGTTTCTTTGACCTGGACGGCTGGCGCAAGCGCATCGCCGAACTCGAGGAAAAACTGAAAGACCAAAAACTCTGGCAAAACGCCGAGGAAGCGAAAAAGGTCAACCGCGAATTCGCCCTGGTCCGGGAGCGCTTGCAGGGGTTTGAAAAGCTGGAAAAAGAAATCGAGGATCTCCAGGTCCTGATCGAGCTGGCCGAGGAAGAAAAATCGGAAAGTCTGGACGGCGAGATCAAGCAAACCCTTGAGCAAACCGAAAAGGAAATCCAACGCTGGCAGACCGAGCAACTCTTCACCGGCCAGCATGACAACAAGGAGGCAATCCTCAGCATCAACGCCGGCGCCGGCGGCACCGAGGCCCAGGACTGGGCCAATATGCTGCTCCGGATGTATCTGCGCTACTGCTCGCAAATGGGGTTCAACGCTCAACTGGTTGACATCCAGCCCGGCGAGGAAGCCGGAATCAAAAGCGCCATGCTGGTGGTCAAGGGCAAATATGCCTACGGCTGGCTCCGGCCCGAGAGCGGCGTGCACCGGCTGGTCCGCATCAGCCCGTTTGACGCCAACAAGCGCCGCCATACCAGCTTTGCCGCGATCTTTGTCATGCCGGACATCGAGGAGGAGGTTGACATCAAAATCGAGGACAAAGACCTGCGCGTGGATGTCTATCGCAGCCAGGGCAAGGGCGGCCAGGGCGTGAACACCACGGATTCCGCGGTGCGCATCACCCATCTCCCCACCGGGATCGTGGTCCAGTGCCAGAACGAACGATCCCAGCACCAGAACAAGGCCACCGCCATGAAAGTCCTCAAGGCGCGGCTCTACGAACGCGAGGAGCTACAGCGCAAGGAACAAATCGAAAAGGAATTTCACGCGGGAAAAAAGGACATCGAATGGGGCTCCCAGATTCGGTCCTATGTGCTCCAGCCCTACCAGCTGGTTAAGGACAACCGCACCGCGACCGAGACCGGCAATGTCCAGGCGGTTTTGGACGGGGAACTGGTGCCGTTTGTCCTGGCTTATCTCAAGAAGGAGGCGAGTGAAAAAAAGT
>CAIUDS010000677.1 GCA_903897985.1 uncultured delta proteobacterium | reverse complement strand
TGCTATTCCTTCGATCAGGTATTTCCAGGTGCTCTGTCCCTCATAGACAGTTTTTTCCGGGATAAAAATCGTATCTCCATCGTAAATTTCCGTATCATCCGAAGGTTTGGTCCAGGAATTCTTTCAGTTCCATCAGCCTTTTCGCGTCGTTCTCATGGATCAGGCCGCGCTTATCCGGCGGGAGGTTCAATAACAGCACCGCGTTCCCGCCCACCGCGCCGAAATAGATGTCAACCAGGTGCGGCAGCGTCTTCACCAGCTTGTCTTCCCGCGCATGGTAAAACCAGCCCGGCCGGATCGAGGTGTCCACCTCGGCCGGCAGCCAGCGCAGGACTTGTCCTGTTTTTGCCGCCGCCATCAGATTTTCTCTTGAGCCCAAGTCCGCGTCGGTCGCGGTATACGGGTCCGGCACCACGCTCCATTCGCTCTCGCGGCTCTTGCCCGCCTCGTTCCCGCACCAGCGCACTTCGCCGCGCTCGTTGAAAACCACCGCATGCGGCTGAAGTTCGTGCACCACCTTGAAATATTCCTGCCAGTCATAAAGCCCCTGCATGGTTTTCCATTTCTCGCCCATGCCCGCGCCGTCAAACCAGACCTCGCTCACCTCGCCATAATTGGTCAGCAGTTCGCGCAGTTGGTTCTTGTAATAATCATTATAAGCCGCAGTGCCATAACTTTTTTCGTGCCGGTCCCAGGGTGAAAGATAAATCCCGAGCTTGAGGCCGTATTCGCGGCAGGCCTCGGCAACCTCTTTCACCACATCCCCTTGCCCATTTTTCCAGGGGCTGTTTTTGACCGAATGCTCGGTATATTTGCTCGGCCAGAGGCAGAAGCCGTCATGGTGTTTCGCCGTGATGATCAACTCCTTGAACCCCGCGTCCTTCAATATCCTCGCCCACTGCCGCGCGTCGAACGCAGTCGGGTTGAAGAGCCGCGGGCTCTCCTTCCCAGTGCCCCATTCTTTTCCCGTAAAGGAGTTCATCCCGAAATGCGCGAACGCGATCTGTTCCATCTCCTGCCAAGCCAACTGGTTCGCGGTCGGTACCACATGCGCCGCCTTCTCGACCATCGCTATCTCACTATCAGCTGGATCGAGCTTGATGGAATTGACATAAGATTCGTCAAAAGCAAATGCAAGAGCTGAAAGCATCATCAGACCCGTTAGCGCTCCCGCGCTAAAAACGATTTTATTCATTTCCATAGCTCCTGGCCAAAAATGAAAGCGGGTGCATGAACTTTTTCTGCTTGAGCTTCGCGCTCAGATAGGACCGGCAGGATGGGCATTGGGAGATCACGATCCCGGCGCCGGTTGACTCAATGTCCTGGATTTTATGCGCCCGGATTTTTTGCGACAGCTCCTTGTAGGCCATGAAAAAGTTCCCGCCCGCTCCGCAGCACTTCTCCGGGAATTCCATCTCGATCAGTTTCGCGCCCGGAACCTTGGCGAGCAGCAGGCGCGGGGCTTCTCGCAGAGTTTGACTCCAGCCGCGATGACAGGGGACATGGTAGGTGAAGGCTTCGGGAAAGTTGCCCGGCGCCGCGCTCAGGCCGATGCTATTGAGATAGTCGGTTGCCTCCCAGACCTTGTCCCCCAGGGCCGCGGCTTTGAGCAGGAGCGGATCATTATCCGGGAATAATTTGTTGAACTTGGCTTTCAACGACCTGCCGCAGGAGGTGCAGTCGGTGATGATGGCATCGGATTCCTGAGCCGCGAGGATGGCAATGTTTTTTCGCGCCAGTTCCTGAGCGGTTTCCAAGTCTCCCTCCACCATCGCCGGCAGCCCGCAGCAAACCAGGCCCTCCGGGATTACCACCTCGATCCCGTTCCGATTCATTACCTTGATCACATCCTCCGCGGTGTCCGGATAAAATGCGTTGGTGCCGCACCCGACAAAGTAGGCGACTTTGGCGCGGCGCCGGCCCTCGGCCGGATAACTGCCGCTATGGCTGGACAGGAACGGCTTGCCGGCGGGCGCGGGAAAATCCGGCGGGAACAAACCGGTATCATGCGCCAACGCGCCGACCCTGCTCAGGATGGAGCCGAACCCGCGCGAATCCATGAACTGGCGCAACAACTTGCGTTTGATCAAATTCTGGCGCTTTCCCCCGTAGATTTTGTGCCGCGCCGCGACCACGATCTCGTCCACCGGGATGTTGGGCGGGCAGGTTTGCACGCAATTGGTGCAGAGCAGACACCGGTCCACCACCTCCTTGAACCGATCTGAGACCGGGAGCGAGCCCTGCATGAGCGCAGCGTTAATCAGCCCGATGCGAGCGCCGGCCACATGAGTTTCGAGCAGGTCTTCGAGGAACACCGGACAGGAGGCCTGGCAGAATTTGCAGCGCGAGCATTTCTGCATGGGCTCTTCATATTTTTTCAAGTCGAGCATCGAACCGCTCAGGCCTCCAACCAGATTTTTCCGGGATTCATAATGCCTTTGGGGTCAAACGCCTGTTTCACACGCTTGAGTATTTCCACCTGAACTTCTCCCAATTCCTGAATCAGGAACTGGGCCTTGTGCAAGCCAATCCCATGCTCACCGGAGACCGTGCCGCCTAACGCGAGCCCGGCCTTCACGATCTGCTCGATCGCCGCCGCGGCCTTTTGATCCAGTTCGTCGCTGATCTGCGGGAGCAGGATCACCGGATGGATGTTGCCGTCGCCGGCATGTCCGCCCATGCCGATGCTGACGCCCACCTGTTTCGAGATGTTCTCGACCGCGCGGAACATTTCCGGAATCTTGTCGCGCGGCACCGTGATGTCCTCGTTGATCATTTTCTTGAACACCGCCATCAGGATCGGGTTCAGGTTCTGACGCGCCTTCCAGTAACTTTCCGCTTCCTGATCCGATCCCACCAGCCGCACCTCCTGCGCCTTCATCCGCTCGCACAGCGCCTTCAAATGTTTCGCGTCTTCGTCCACCTGCGCCGGCCCGCCGTCCAACTCGATCATCAAATAGGCCTCGCCGGTGATGGGAACCTTGTTGGGGATGAATATGTTGATCAGGCCCATGCCGCCCTTGTGCAGGAACTCGAGTTTAGCCGGAACAACGCCGCTGGCGATGATCTCGGAGACCAGCGTGGCCGCCTGCTCGACGGTCTCGCACACCGCGATGGCGGTCTTGCGCGCCGCCGGCAACGGCAGCAGGCGCACATTTATTCTGGTGATGACGCCCAGCGTCCCTTCCGAGCCGGTCATCAAATGAGTGAGGTCATAGCCCACGGATTGCTTTACGCAAATCCCGCCGGTATTGATCACGGACCCATCCGCGAGCGCGACTTCGAGGCCCAGCACATAGTTGCCGGTGGTGCCGTATTTCACGCCGCGCGGACCGCCGGCCCGGGTGGCCACATTACCGCCCAGGGTGCACACCTCCAGGCTCTGCGGGTCGGGCGGATAAAATAATTTCTGCTTTTCCACCGTCCGGTGAAAATTGGCGAGCACCACGCCGGCCTCGACCCGCGCGGTCATGTTGCCCCGGTTGATTTCGAGGATCCCGTTCATCCGCTTCATATCCAGCACAATCCCGCCCTTGATCGGCGTGCAACCCGCGGAAAGTCCACTGCCCGCCCCGCGCGGGGTCACCGGGAGGGCATGGTCATAGGCATACTTCAAAGTCGTGCAGACATCTCCGGTTGCTTCGGGCAGCACCATCGCATCCGGCGCATGGGAGACGAAATAATGGGTGGCGTCGCTGGAATAAAAAAAGAGGTCTTCCGGAGCGGTCTTGACTTTTTCCGCGCCCAAAAGCGCGCTCAAATCTTGGCCCAGTCCGTTCATTCCCCATCCACTCCCTGAAAGCATCCCTGACTCATCCGCAATCGAAATTTATAATACCACATCCCGTTCGTGCGAGCGACTTCAGACGGCATGAATTGCGAGCGCGTTTCCTGTCCTTCGTAGTCCCGCGCTCTCGCGGGACGAAGTAGGAACGCGCGATTCATTAAAATTCAATTACTTGCATTGTTCGCGCTCAGCATACTCCTTCCCCGTAAAAACCGTCTTTTGCTGTTCTACAAAGCCACAACTTTTTTTCCTGCACTCGGGCTAAACCCGAGGGTGCAGGGTCTGTGACCCTGCCTGGACCAATGATGATTC
>CAIUDS010000676.1 GCA_903897985.1 uncultured delta proteobacterium | reverse complement strand
TGGGCGAGGCGCTGTCGGCCAAATACTCGCCCGAGCTTAACGCGCAGGTCGTGGCTTATTGCGATGGCGTGAACACTTACATCCGGACCCACCGCGACTCCCTGCCGGTGGAAATGCAGACCGTGAATTACTCGCCGGACGAATTCCGGGTCGCGGATGTTTTCAGCCTGGGGCTTTTCTTCGGCACCATGCTCGGGGCGAACTATACCGAGGAAATCTTCAGATATGTGGTCATGAAACAATACGGCTGGGACATGGTCTGGAAACTGGCGCCGTTCGACACCAAACTCGGCCCGACCATCATTCCGAAGGACATGCTTAAGAACCGCCTGCCCGAGCCGGACAAGGATCTGCTCAAGGGCACGCCCCGACCCGAGGATTACGAGCTGGATGCCAAGGTGGCGCTGGCCTTGCTTGACCAGGAAACCCGGGTTCACGATGCGGCCGGGTTTGCGGTCCCGCTCGCGTCCAATAACTGGGCCGTGATGGGCAAGC
The DNA here is from genome assembly GCA_903897985.1 of uncultured delta proteobacterium. Taxonomy (GTDB): domain Bacteria; phylum RBG-13-61-14; class RBG-13-61-14; order RBG-13-61-14; family DRUE01; genus CAIYYW01. Next base: position 1,242 of record CAIUDS010000676.1, on the reverse strand, counting down.
TGACCAAGGACGGAAACGCCATCCTCTGCAACGACCCGCACCTCACGCACATGGAGCCCTCGATGTTCTATATGATGCGGCTCAAGGCCGGGGACATTGACTCCTATGGCGTGGCCTTTCCGGGCGAGCCTTACCTCGTGCTCGGACACACCCGCAAGCTGGCCTGGGCCGCGACCACCACCCGCGCGGATGTGCAAGACCTTTTCCTCGAAAAGGCCAACCCCAAAAATCCGAGCCAATATTTATACAAAGGCGAGTGGAAGAATTTCGTGGAACGCGAAGAGGAGATCAAGGTTCGGGTTGCGTTCTCGAATAAATACAAGATCAAGAAGATCAAGGTTCGGCAGAGCATCCATGGCCCGATCTTGAACGAGACGCTGGGGGACATGGCGAAGGGCGCTCCGCCCCTGGCGCTGCGCTGGACCGGCTGGGATTTCGGCCGGGACTTGCGCGTATTCGAGGCGCTGGTCTCAAGCACAAATGTTTCCGAGTTCATGGGCAAATTTGACGAATTGAACAAGGCCAAGCCGGTCGCGCTCATGAACATCGCGGTCATGTATAACCACCTGATGAAGGGCGACTCGGTCAAGGACTTCGAGCAGGCCATGGACTCGATCGTGGCGCCGAACCAGAGCTGGCTGGCCGCGGACTCGGAAGGCCACATTGAATATCTGCCGGGCGGCCTGGTGCCGGTGCGCTCGAAGGGCCGCGGCCTGATGCCGGTTCCGGGCTGGACCGGCGAGTATGAATGGACCGGGTTCATCCCGCTCGCGGAACTGCCGCAGACCAAGAACCCGGCGCGCGGCTGGATCGCCACCGCCAACAACCGGGTGGCGGACACCGAGTGGTATCCCTACACCTTCGGCACCAATTACGGCTACGGCTGGCGCGCGGCGCGGATCGAGGAACTGCTCTCGAAAAACCAGCCGCTGGACATGGACAAAATGATCCGCATCCAAAACGACATCTACTCGAAGGAAGGCGAAATGTTCGCGCCCCTGATCGTGAAAGCGGTTGAGAAAAAGGGTGTCGCGGACACGCGGGTCAAACAGGCGGCGGACTATCTAAAAAACTGGGACCTCGAGACCTCGACCGATAGCGTCGGCACCACTATTTATTATTCTACCATGTGGTTTTTTTATGAAAATGTATTAAAGGACGAGTTCCCGGAGGAATTCTACAAGGCGTTCCTCGGCAACCGCCTGTTCACGGTCATCCTGCAAGAATGGATCGCCTCGGGCC
>CAIUDS010000675.1 GCA_903897985.1 uncultured delta proteobacterium | reverse complement strand
GGCGCAACTCCGCTCGGGCTACGCCCTCGCTCCGTTGCGCCCGTTGCACCCTTTTCCTTCAGCTCCTCTCGTTTCATGCCGCCTTTCCTCCTGAACCCAATCCCCGTTTCCACGAGGACAAGTTTAACCCAATTCCGTGTCCAATAAAACCGGGGGCAACTCAAAATTTTTAGCTTGACATATGCGCTAATATGGCTAAATTATTAAATAGTGGCGCTGGAATCTCAAGGCTAACTTCAGGGTAAGCAGTAGAAAGGATAGGAGCATGAGTAAAGGCATTCTGTTTGATTCCAGGCTTTGCATCGGTTGCGGCAATTGCAGCGAGGCGTGTCGGGAAGCCCACCATCTGTCAGGCAAATTGAACCCCACCGATCTGGACGCGGACAATTTCACGGTCGTGAAGCGGGTGGACGGCTATAAGGTTCGGGATTTCTGCCGCCATTGTCTCAAGCCGGCCTGCGCCTCGTCGTGCCCGGTGGGCGCGCTCAAGAAGACTGCGGAAGGCCCGGTGGTCTATGACGCGAACAAGTGCATTGGCTGCCGCTATTGTTTTGTGGCCTGCCCCTACCGGATTCCGCGCTACCAGTGGAATTCCACGCGGCCGCAGGTGCGCAAGTGCGACTTCTGCGTCGAGAAGCAGAAGCAAGGAGAAGCCACGGCCTGCGCCGACGCCTGTCCCGCGGAGGCCACGGTCTTCGGCGAGCGCGAGGAACTGCTGAAGGAGGCCCATGCCCGGCTCGAGGCCGAACCCCAATGGTATTTCCCCAAGGTCTTCGGCGAGACCGAAGGCGGTGGTTCGTCCATCCTGATCATCACCAGCCCGGTGATCGTGAAGAAAGCCCTGATCTATCCGACCATCAAAACGCCCCTGCCCGACCTCACCGCGGCCGCCCATAACCAGGTCCCCTTCGTGGGCTTCGGCGTGGGGACCATGCTCTGCGGGATCTGGTGGCTTTCCAAGAGACGCAACGAAGTCGCCGCGCTCGAGGCCCTGCTCAGAAAGAAGGAATTCGATGGCAAATAATAACAGCAAGCCGCTCACTCGGATCTCGACCGCGGCGATCGGACTCGCGGTCCTGGCCATCTTCGCGGTCGGGCTTTATGCCACTTGGCTCCGCTTCTCAAGGGGCCTGGGCGCCACCACCCATCTTTCCGACTCCGTGCCTTGGGGACTCTGGATCTGGTTCACCCTGACCCGGGTCGGACTCAGCGCCGGCGGGTTCATCCTCGCCGCGGTGGTCTATCTGTTCCACTACGAGCGCTTCCATTCCATCGTCCGCGCCGCGGTGCTCACCGCCTTTGTCGGATACTCCCTGGTCGCGGTCGAACTCATCTACGACCTCGGACTCCCGCTCCATTTCTGGCACCCGCTCATCTACTGGAACATCCATTCCGCCATGTTGGAGACCGCCTGGTGCATCGGGACTTATGTGGCCGTGCTCGGTATGGAAATGGCCATCCCCTTTACCGAGGGTGTCGGCTGGAAAAAAATCGCCGACCGGCTCAAAGGTTTGGTGGTCCTGCTTGCCCTCCTCGGCGCCGTCCTCTCAACCCTGCACCAGTCATCCATCGGGACCATTTTCCTCATCGCCAGCGAAAAAATGTCCCCCATCTGGTATTCCTCTTGGATGCCCCTCATCTTCCTGGCTTCCGCACTCCCCGGCGGACTCGGGTTCCTCGTTATGGAACTCTTCATGGCCGAAAAATTCGTTCACTGGAGGTTCTCGCCCGAACTGGTCAAAGCCCTGGCCAAACTCCTGCTTGGGACCCTCGCCGCATATCTCATTATCCTCTGCGCCGATTTCACCCGCTTGGGCAAATGGACCCTGCTGGCGAATGATCCCCAAGCCGCCTTCTGGCTCGGCCTGGAAACCATTCCGGGCGTCATCCTCCCCATCGTCCTCCTCGCCATCCCCGCGGTCCGCAACTCCCGCATCGGGTTCCGTATCGCCGCGGTCCTGGCCGTGCTCGGGTTGTTCATGAACCGACTTAATTTCACCATCGTCGGGTTCCTCCTGCAGAGCCATGCCCGCTATTTCCCGACCTGGCAGGAAATCTCCATCACCTTCATGATCCTTACCCTCGGCGTCATTATTTTCATCGTCGCCGCCAAAATCCTGCCCATCTTTCCCGCCGAGCATGAGCATGAAGCCTAGCGACGAGCATTGATGTGCGAGCATTAATTGCGCAGGCATTCGTGCTGCGCGCGCTCTTCTAGGGGCCGCAGACCCTCTTGTCTGCGAACTGAGCTTCCCCCCAAAACTGGACAGGTGGTTAAGTTAGGTTTTAAGGGTAAAAGAAGCGGCACAGCATCGCGACCTCCATCGGATATTGGATTTACTACCAGGCGCTCAGCCGGCGCGCCTCCCACCGGGTCGGCATCTCCATCATGATCCAGCCCCTGGTGGGCATCCCCCTTGCCAGCCCGGTCTTCCACGATCCCATGACCCCAAGGTTCCTGATCGGCGCCGCCCTGATTGGGGGAGGGGTGTATATGGCGCTGGGGAAGAATGACAAGTAAAGCGGATTAGTCTGCTTTAAAGTTCGCTAATTGTTTTTCAAATTCTCTAAATACCCTCTCCATGTCCATAACCAATTTTCTCATTCTTTCCCACTTCAGTTCAAAAGAATAGATGCTGCGAAAAAGATGTCGAAAGGTCAGGTAGTCGTTTAACTCTTCAGCCAGTTCTTGAGTGATTACGCTTCCTCGACGACTCCCAGGCTTAGACATCGAGGACAGCAAGTCTCTATGCCAGTTGGATCCATCGGGGGTTCCGCCGTCAAGTTCGTTGGCAATCCGCGAAAAAATATTCTCGATCCCGTTGTAAAAAGAATGCAGAATCGCGGCAAAAGCAAAGACATCAAACTCATCCGGCTCCCGGCCGCCGATTTTGCGTTGGAGAGAGGAATTGACCTCGACCAATTTCCCGAGTTGCCCAAGCTCAAACGCTATCTGCTTCCCGAGATCAACCGACACTTCTAAGCTCTCCGTTGGTCTTGATGAATTTACTAAAGTCGGAATCCTCGTCCAAGTCAATCAAGTGAACCGGCCGGTCGAGTTTCCACATCACCTTCCCATACGCCCTTATGAATTTCTCGGGAGGAATCCCGGTGACCGCCAGATCCAGGTCGGAGTTTGGCCGGGCCTTGCCGTGGGCGTGAGAGCCGAACAGATAGACCTCCCGGGCGCCGTATTCTTTGAGAATGCGCACCGCATTTTCGATTTCGGATTGAACCGTCGTGTCCATACCTTTATTCTCGATCAAATTGAGCCAAAAGGCAACCCCGGACTGAAAATTCATCCTTACCCTTTAAGCTCATCCAGCCTCTTCAGGAATTCCGTTTCCACATAAAGGAAACAGAGATATAAAAGCGTAAAGAAGGTATAGACGATCACAACCAGCCCGTTCCGCACCCAAAACATTTTTTGAATGTCAATTCCTTTGTTTATGAGAAAGACATGGATGGAAGCGGAATAGTGGATGCTCCCCCAAGCTGCGATACCCAGAATCAATATGAGCGGAAATGACCAGAACAAAATATTCAGATACAGCCTGAGCAGCGCGGAAATATTTCGAGATACCAGCCCGACCGTGCGCCGCAAGACTTCGGCCACATCTTCATCCCGCAAGATCAACATGATGCACGCCAATTCAAGCACAAGCATTATCACCGACAAGAGCCCCATCAAGGATATTTTTGCCGCTAGATTGTTGGTCAGAATTCTTTGTGAAACGGCCTCACCGGCTAAGCCAAGCGTAAGGATGATGACGAAAAGATAAAATGGCCTGAGCGCATTGATCAAAACAGCTTTAAGAGACATGTTCTTCCGCTCAAATTCGCTGTGATAGAAAAACGAAACCGCGGCCCAATGCGCATAGAACATCAGCGCGGTAATGGCGAGGTAACCTATAATGAATATTAAATGGGTAAGTCCGCTGGACTCGAAATTTAGCAATCGAGTTGTCGCCCATGTAAACACGATAAAAATCGTGATCGGCCCGCAAGCGACCGCCAAATTGATCAACCAGTTCTTATGCAAGAACCGCCCGCACCGTATGATGAGTTCGTCATAATACATTTTTTCCGCACCAATTCCCGTGCATTCTTCGGAAAAGCTGGAAACGAAGTGCGCCCAATCCGCTCCTGTTTATCGTGTCTATTTGGTCAACCCTTTCGCGTCCTGATCAGTCTTGGCGCGGATGAATTTCATGAGGGTGGCGGCGAGGCCCTCGAGGCTACCGCTGCCGCCGGCGGCGCCGGAGCCGCCCATGACCAGGATTTCGGGGACGAACTTGGTCCCTTTTTCCGCAAGCACGGTGATGACATTGACAAGCGCGGTGGTCTCGCGGCCCATGGCTTTAACTTGGGCGTCAAAGCCCTTGGCCCGGGCCATTCCGACCGCCTCGACCTCGGCGCCCTTGGCGATGCCGGTCTCGCGGATATAGGTGGCCTCGCCGTCGGCCTCGGACTTGCGCGCGGACGCGTTGTTGGTTTTGATGTCAATCCCGACTTTGGACCGGGCGAGTTCGGCCTGCATGTCCGCGGTACCCTTGGATTTTTCCATTTCGATCCGCTGCTCCTGGGCCTGCTGCTGTTTTTTGAAGGTATTGATCTCCTGGTTGGCGATTTCGCGCTGGGTCAGCACATTGACCAGGCCCTGGGGCAGGACCACATCCTGAATATAAACGCCCTTGGTCTCGACCTCATACTGCGCCAGATGCTCCTTGATATGCGCAAAAGCCTGTTGCTGCACTTCCTGCCGGGTCTCGATGAACATGACCGCGGGCATGCTCTGCAATTTGTCGCGGAAATGGTTCCCGACCGCGGCCTGCAAAACCTCGTTGACCAGGTTGGCCATGGTGCCCACGATCGAGATCACCTTGGGGGCCTTGGTGTCCGGGACATGGATCTGGACCTGGAGGTCTATCTTGAAGACAAAGCCCTCGCGGGATTTGGCGTCAATGGATTTGAGGTTCGCGTCGAGCTTGTGGGCCATGGAGGTGGCCTCGGCCCAGTTCAGAGTGAGGATGCTGGTGGGAACGATTTCGGCCTCGTAGCACCTGGGGTTGATCGGGAATTTGCCGGTCCGGAGCGGCTCTCTCCAGATGCCGCGATGCCCGGGCTTGACCAGGCTGCCGAACTTGAACTCGGCGCCGGAGACATCCTCGGTTGGGAGGCCCACATAGGACTTGATCACCGCCACCTCGCCTTGCTCGACCTTGAGCATGGCCACCCTCTCGACCGCGACCAGGAACGGGTTTAAATTGTAAGCGCCGTAAAGCAGGGGATCGTGCTGAAGGCCGATCCTGCCGCCATGGTCGAGGAAGGCCTGGTAGTCCTGGTAGTTATTATGGAGGTTGTTCTTGCTGCCCAGGATGGTCTCGATCAGCTTGATGTCGCTCTCGTTGGCCCGTTCCAATTTTTCCACATCCTCAAACCCGCCCAGCCGGTTGGCGATGTCTCCGGCGGGCAAAGGATCGCCCTCAAAGGTCGTAACCACGCCGATCATATCCAGGGCAGAAGATTTTTCCTCCATCGGCGCCGGCTCGATCCGGACCACTTCCAGTTGCGCCGCGGACAGGCCGAAGTCCTGCGGGGCGAGTTGGCGGCCAATGGCCTTGAATTGCGGAGAAACCGGGACGCCGTAAATCTTGTGCTTGGTCAGGATCAGGAACCCGACCGGATGTATCGGCACCAGGGTTCCGGGCGAAAGCACGGGCCGCTGCACGCCCTTTTGACCGCCCAGTTCCACAAACCGGCGCAGGTCGCTGAAATTGGCGAACTCCTTTTTGAAGACCGCGGACTTGGCCCCGATCGGGAGTGGATGTCCCACCTGGGCGATGACCACGCCGATCTCTCCGGCCGGAACCTGCACCCAGGGGAATTTCTCGATCCTGAACACCATCCAGAGTTTCCAGCGCCAGCCCGGCATCAACAGGTCCGCCTGATACCCGGCCTCCCCCTCGAATGCCACCAGGTTGTCTTCCGCCAGTTTCTTTACGGAAAACCGTTTGGTGACCAGACCAATCTCGGTCGGGCCGATATTCCGGAATGAAGGCAGAATCAAAATCGCGGCAATGACCATGGCCAATACAATCAATCCTGGCACCATCTTACCCCCTCCTTGATTACATCGTAATTTTTCATTCTTGACCCGTTTCCAACCCCCATAAATTAGCCCTTTCCCTAATAATTTGTCAAGTGAAAAATTTCCTTGCCCACCCCCAGTTTTCAAAATCTCAATAGAATTCAACCAATTTGCGCTGAAAGCGTTTTGGACTGCGGTGCCGGCGGCACCGCTTTTAAAGCGGCGTCGCGGACGCCGCACTCCAAAGCGCGCGGGCGCGCGCGAAAAACCGGGGGTGGGCAAGAAATTTTTTGGTTGCGCGATTGCTATAAAAAGCCGGGTGGGATATATATTTTAGGTAACCGCAAAATGGAGGGATGGGGAAAGATGAGCAGGAAAATTTTCTCGATTTTGGTTTTGGGGTTGCTGGCCGCGGGCTCGGCTTTTGGGCAGACCGGCAGGGTCAATTTGGGGAAGGTGACCGGATTCGAGCCGAAGCCGGACGGAGTGGTCATAAATTTTTCCGGGGGCATGGTCAAGGTGAGCGCGCTCACGCCGGAGATCATAAGGGTGCGCGCGACGAATCAGAAAGAATTCGCGCCGGATTTTTCGTTCGCGTTGGCGGACAGCGCGCCTCAGCCGGGGCCGATTGCATATGAGGATGCCAAGAGTTTTCTCACCCTGAGCACGGTTGCGCTCCGGCTCAGGATAAATAAGGACACTGGTGTCTTCGAGGCTTATGACCGGGACGGGAACCTGCTTTTCTCCGAGCCGGAGGGGGGCGGCATCTTTTTCGAGGGCGGCAAACCGGGGGTGACCCGAACGATCCAAACGGGCGAGCATTTTTATGGGTTCGGCGAGAAGACCGGGCCGTTCGACAAGCGCGGCTGGAAGATGACGATGTGGAACACCGACCATGGTTACGCGCCGAATGACGACCCGATCTATCAGTCGCATCCGTATTACCTCTCGCTGCGCAAGGGGCTGGCCTACGGAATTTTCCTGGACAATTCCTATCGCGCGGCTTTCGATGTCGGCGCGACCGAGCCGGGCAAGTTCTTCTACCGGGCCGATGGCGGCGAATTGAACTATTACCTCATCGCCGGTCCCGCGCCCATGCAGGTGATCGAGCGCTACTCCTCGCTGGTCGGCCGATACCCGCTCCCGCCGCTCTGGGCGCTGGGCTATCAGCAGTGCCGGTGGAGTTATAAGAATGAGTCTATTGTGCGCCGGCTGGCAAATAAATTCAGGACCCTGCGGGTCCCGTGCGATGTGATCTTCCTGGATATTCACTACATGGACGCCTACAAGGTTTTCACCTTCAACCCGAAGCGGTTCCCGGACCCCAAGAAAATGGTCGCGGATTTGGCAAAGGACGGGTTCAAGGTGATCACGATTGTTGACCCGGGCGTCAAGATCGAGCCGGGCTACCTGGTCTTTGACCAGTCCCGGGAAAGAAACTATTTCGTGCATGATTCGCGCGGCGGATATTTCACCGCCAATGTCTGGCCGGGCGCGGTCTATTACCCGGATTTTTATCAGGCCAATGTGAGGGAGTGGTGGGGCGGCTTGCAGAAATTCCTGACCGACATCGGCATCGCCGGGGTGTGGGACGACATGAACGAGCCCGCGGGTTGGAGCAAGAGCCATGGCAAGGTGGAGTTCCTGCCCATGCGCCACGGCCCGAGCGGCGAGGTTGAGCATAGCCTGGTCCACAATGCCTACGGCTCGCTAATGAGCCAGGCGAGTTTTGAAGGGCTCAAGCGGCTCCGGCCCGATGAGCGGCCGTTCGTGATCAGCCGGGGCGGTTATGCCGGCATCCAGAAATACGCCTGTGTCTGGACTGGAGATAATACAGCCAATTGGGACCACTTGCGGCTCGCGTCATCCATGCTCCTGAGTATGGGCATCTCGGGCATGCCCATGGTCGGCGCGGACATCGGCGGGTTCGGCGGCGCGCCGTCGCCGGAGCTATATGCGCGCTGGATCGAACAGGGATCGTTCTATCCGTTCAGCCGGACCCATACCAGCCAGGGCACTCCCAGTCAGGACCCGTTCTCCTACGGCAATGCTGTTCTAGACGCATCGCGCAAAGCCATCCAACTCCGCTACCGGCTCCTGCCCTATTATTACAATTATTTCAAGGAAACCTCCGAGACCGGCCGGCCCATCTTCCGGGCTTTGCTCTTGGAATTTCCCGCGGATGAAAAAACCTACCAGATCACGGACGAGTTCATGATCGGAGACTGGCTTCTGGTTGCCCCGATGATGGAGGCGAAAAGGGGGACACGAAGTGTCTATCTGCCCGCAGGCCAGTGGTATGATTTCGAAACCGCCAACCGGACCGACGGCGCAAAAGAGGTCGTGACCGCGGTTGCGCTCGACACCATCCCGATGTTTGTGAGAGCCGGAGCGATCATTCCGCTGGCGCCGGTGATGAATTACACGGGCGAGCGCCCGTGGGCGCCCCTGTCCATAGAGTTCTATCCCGGCGACACGAAAACCTGCTTCGACCTTTACGAGGATGCGGGAAACGGGTATGCATATTTGAACGGCGAATACCGGAGCAACCGGTTTTGCCAGCAGTCGGGGACTGCCTCGCTGACGATTACCAAAGCTTCCTCGGAAGGCAAGATGCAATCCAGCACGCGCGATCTTGATTTCGTGGTCTTCACCGACCAAAAGCCCAAGGCGATTGAGCTGGGCAAGGGGGCGGAAAAACAGAATCTTGCTTTCGACTTTGCCGACGGTCGGGTGTCATTCAAGATTCCGGATAGCCGGGATGCGCTTCAGGTAAAGATCGCCTGGTAGCTTGCTGACGGCAATGGAAAAATTCCGAATAGTTCTGGTCAGCCCGAAGTTCGGGGGGAATGTGGGGATGGTGGCGCGGGCGATGAAGAATTTCGGGTTTGAGGACTTAAGGCTGGTGCGGCCGCGGGCGAAGCTGGACGAGGAGGCGTATGCCCGGGCGGTGGTCCGGGCCGCGGACATTTTGGCGCTGGCCCAGACCCACGACGATTTTGAGGACGCGATCAAGGGCTGCGGCCTGGTGATCGGGACGAGCCGGAGATACGGCGTGAGGAAGAAGAAGGTGATCAGTCCGCGCGAGATGGCGGAGTTGCTCAAGGACTCGCCGCCGAGGCAAAAGGTGGCGCTGGTGTTCGGGTCGGAGGACATCGGATTGACGGAGCAGGAGTTGAAGCATTGCCCGTGGGTGGTGGGGATTCATCCGGGCACGGAGTTCGAGGTCCTGAGTCTGAGCCACGCGGTCGCGATCGTGTTATACGAGTTGAACCTGGCTTTGGGAGCGCCGGTTGAAAGCAGGAAGAAGTTGGCGGATACTGGGGATTTGGAAGCGATGTATGCGCATTTGGAACAGGCGCTTTCCGAGATCGGTTTCCTGGAGCAAGGCGATCCGCGGAGGATGATGCTGGCATTCCGGAGCTTATTTAATCGGGCGATGCTGACGGCGAAAGAGGTGAAGATGGTAAGAGGGATGCTGAGACAAATGCGGTGGAAGAAGGGGGACTAAAGTCCCCCGCACAGTAAGGAAAAAGGAGAGAGAGATGAGAAAGATTTGGGCAAGAAGAGCCATTCGAGTATTGGCGCTAATCGCAGGCATGAGCGCCTGCGCCCCGTTTGCGGCCCGGGCGGAAACCCTGGGCCGGATGAAAAGTTTTAACGCGGGGCCGGACGGAACGGTGATCGTTTTTGAAAAGGGCCGGATGAAGCTGAGCAAGGTGACGGACGGGATCATCCGGGTGCGGGCCACGGACCAGGCGGAGTTCGAGCCGGATGAATCGTTCGCGCTGGCGCCGGACGCGCCTAAGGCCGGAGCGCTCGCGGTGCGGGAAGATTCCTCCCACCTGACCTTCGAAACCGCGCTTTTGACCGGAAAGATTTCCAAGGACGGGGGCAGGATCGGCATTTATGATAAGAACAATAATCTGCTTTTGGACGAGACGGGCGGGGGCATCAATTTTGAAAACGGGAAGCCGGGGGTGGCGCGGGCCATCCCGAAGGCTGAGCATTATTACGGGTTCGGGGAAAAGACCGGGC
>CAIUDS010000674.1 GCA_903897985.1 uncultured delta proteobacterium | reverse complement strand
GCCAAGGGGATCAAGACCCAAAAAATCATCGGCACGATTTTCGGGCTCGCGCTCCCGGTCCTGTTCTTTTTTGAATTTAATCCTAATCCCATCATGCTCGTGCTGGCCCTGCTCATCCTCATCGTGCTCGGCCGCCAGTTATTTCAGGACGAGATACCGGGCGCGCTCAATTCCGTTGCGCTCACCATCCTGGGCGTGCTCTATGTCTCGTTCCTGCTCTCCCATCTCCTGCTGCTCCGTAACTTCGTCGGCATCCGGGGCCGCGTGGACCTCGGCCTCTTCTTCATCGTGCTGGTCATCGCCATCACCTTCCTTTCCGACACCGGCGGCTTCCTGATCGGCCGCACCTGGGGCAAGCACAAGATGAGCCCGAAAGTCAGCCCCAAGAAATCCTGGGAAGGGGCCGCCGGCTCGATAATTTTCGGCATCGGCGGCGCCATCGGCACCAAGCTGGTGTTCGATAAATGGATCCTGACCACCAATCTCCCGCTGCACCATGCCGCTATCCTCGGGGCGATCCTGGTGGTCGCAGCCATGTTCGGGGATGTGGTCGAGTCGTTGTTCAAGCGCGACGCCGGGATCAAGGACTCCGGGACCATCGTGCCCGGCCACGGCGGAATCCTCGACCGCCTTGACTCGATCGTGTTCACCGTGCCGATTTGCTATTACTATCTGAAGTTAATTGCGTATGCTTGAAATATGTGCGCAGACAAGAGTGTCTGCGCCACGAATAGAATGGAGAAAGAATGATTCTGGCGTATCAGGGCAAGTTTCCGAAATTGGATCCGAGTGTCTTTGTCGCAAACACCGCAACCATTGCCGGCGATGTTGAGATCGGGGCTGGAAGCTCGGCCTGGTTCGGCGCGGTGATGCGCGGGGACTTTAAATACATCCGGATCGGCGAGAAGGTGAGCGTGCAGGATAATTGCGTGCTTCATGTGGACAAAGTCCGGTCGCCGATGATCATTGGGAACGAAGTCACCATCGGGCATCGCGCGGTCCTGCACGGCTGTAAGATCGGAAACCTCTGCCTGATCGGCATGGGCGCGATTGTGATGGATGATGCAACGATCGGGGACCATTGCATCATTGCGGCAGGCTCTTTGGTTTCTCCCGGGACCGAAATTCCGCCAAGAACCCTGGTCATGGGCATTCCGGCAAAACCGAAGCGCGAAATTACGGAAGACGATTTGAAGATGATCAAGGCGGGAGTGGACGAGTATTATCATCTGTCCCGCAATTATTTAATCCATAGCATTAACCCGTATTCGTTGAAGGAGGTTGCGGATGGCAAGAAATAAAGGCATGACTTACGCCCAAAGCGGAGTGGTCGGTCTTGAAGGGCTGTCCTCCTGGGATCAGTTCCTCTACTGGGTCAAGAAGACCATCAAGAACCATCCGGAGGTCAAGACCGAGATCGGGCTTTACGCCTCCGTCATCAAGATCGCCGGCAACCTGGGTCTGGCCATTTCCACCGATGGCGTGGGCACCAAACTCCTGGTCGCCGAGCTGATGAAGAAATACGACACGGTCGGGATTGACTGCATCGCCATGAATGTCAACGACATCATCTGCGTGGGCGCGCGGCCGCTGGCCATGCTCGACTACATCGCTCTGCAGGATGCGACACAACCCTTTCTCGCGGAGGTCGGCAAGGGGCTATACGCCGGGGCAAAGGACGCCATGATCAGCATTCCCGGCGGCGAGATTGCCCAGCTAAAAGAGATGATCAAGGGCATCGAGGAAGGCAAGGGATTCGATCTGGCCGGATGCGCGGTCGGGCTGGTGGATATGGACAAATTGATCGTGGGCGAGGGCATCAAAGAAGGCGATGTAGTCGTGGGCTTGGCATCGTCCGGCCTCCATTCCAACGGCTATACCCTGGCCCGCAAAGTCCTGCTCGGCAATTTCAAAATAAACAAATATATCAAGGAGTTGGGAAGAACAGTTGGAGAAGAACTTTTAGTCCCGACCACCATTTATGTCCGGCACGCCATGACCATGCTTGACCGGAAAATCAAAGTCAAGGCGTTCCTCCATATCACCGGCGACGGGTTCCGCAACCTCCGCCGCGTCCGGTCCAAGGTCGGCTTTGTGCTGGACAACCTGCCCGAGCCGCTCCCGGTGTTCAAGCTGATCCAAAAGGTCGGCCGGGTCAGCAACACCGAAATGGCCAATACCTTTAACATGGGGATCGGCTTCTGCGTGGTGGTTCCGGAAAAGGACGCGCCAAAGGTGATCGCGATCAGCAAGAAATTCAAGACTCCGGCCTCAATCATCGGCCATGCGGTCAAGGACCCGCAAAGAAACATCGTGATCCCGTCAATGGGCGTGGTGGGCAAGGCGGAAAAATTCGTTTCGCTTTGGTAAGCGCCGCAGACCTCCCGCACCAAATTCGCAGGCGCAGGGGAAAACGGGCATGAAATTCAGGGAAACGCCATGAACAAGGAACCCTCAAATCAATCTTCGATCATCCTGTACCAGACGGAGGATGGCCGGACGCGGATTCAGTGCCGGTTTGAGAACGAGACGGTTTGGCTGACGCAGGCGTTGATGGCGGAGTTGTTTCAAATCGGCGTGAACACGGTCAACCACCATTTGAAAGATATTTATGACAGCGGCGAGCTCGATCGGGAGACAACTATTCGACAATATCGAATAGTTCGAGTGGAAGGGTCCCGGGAGGTTACGCGCGAGATCGAGCACTATAGTCTGCCCGCCATCCTCGCGGTCGGCTACCGGGTGCGCAGTCACCGGGGCACCCAGTTCCGCCAGTGGGCCACCGCCCGGCTCTCGGAGTACCTGGTGAAGGGTTTTACGATGGACGATGAGCGGCTGAAGAACCCGCCGGGCCAAGGGCAGCCGGACTATTTCGACGAACTGCTGGAACGCATCCGCGAGATCCGCTCCTCCGAGCGGCGCTTCTACCAGAAGGTGCTGGACATTTATGCGACGAGCGTGGACTACGCGCCTGATACCGGGATGTCGCAGGAGTTCTTCGCCACCGTGCAGAACAAGATGCACTGGGCCGCGCACGGCCATACGGCGGCGGAGGTGATCCACGAACGGGCCGACGCCACGAAGCCCCTGATGGGGTTGATGACAACCCGCCCCGGAAAGATCATCCGCCGGGAGGATGTCGTCATCGCCAAGAACTACCTTGACGAAACCGAACTCTCGACGCTGAACCGGATCGTGAACCTCTACATCGAATTCGCGGAACTCCAGGCGCTCAACCGCCAGCCCATGACCATGCGCAATTGGATCGAAAAGCTGGATGAGTTCCTCAAAATCTCCGGGCGTAAATTGCTGGATCACGCGGGCAGGGTTTCCGCCGAAACCGCCAGACTGAAGGCGGAGCGGGAATACGACCGTTACCGCGCCCGGGCCGATGCCCAGCCGCGGCCGGTGGATGCGGACTTCGAAAAAGCCGTGAAGCAGTTTCAGAAAATGCCCAAACCGAAGAAACTCAAACCACCCACGCCGTAGTATTTTTATAAACCTGCTCATTCTACAAGCAAATACTTGAGCCCAATATGGCGCGAACTCCGAAGCTTAAACTCCGAATTCCTCCGCGGCCTTCGCCGCAAGAAGCCACTTCCGCTGTTTGGTCTATCCAAACAGAATTGCAATTTTTGCATGGACTTGAAATCCCTTGATAAATAAGAGAAAAAAATATTTTTCCATTTTTTGTTTGGCGTAGGTTGA
The DNA here is from genome assembly GCA_903897985.1 of uncultured delta proteobacterium. GTDB lineage: Bacteria > RBG-13-61-14 > RBG-13-61-14 > RBG-13-61-14 > DRUE01 > CAIYYW01. The sequence continues at coordinate 216 of CAIUDS010000674.1, read as the reverse complement.
CAAATCTGTTCTCGAATTATGAGTTCAGAATTATGAATTTAAAATCAATGAGTTAGGACCGATTTTGCCTCATAAAAGCGATGTAACAATTTTCCTATATATAGAGGGACCTTGCGTTTTTCAACGCAAGGGTCCGTTCTAAAGTTTTAAGGTTTTAGAGTTTTAAAGTTGTGGTGGCCCGAAGAGGAGGTGATGCCGGACTGGGCTTGGGATTTC
>CAIUDS010000673.1 GCA_903897985.1 uncultured delta proteobacterium | reverse complement strand
TCCTTTCGTCAGTTCTTCCACATATTTTTTGTCGTATTTCCGGAGCAAGCCGATCCGAGGGACCAGGTCCTCCAGACCCGGACTCAATTCCGGAAAATCCAGCCAGGGTATCTCCACCGGTCGGGTCATTTTGATCATCCTCCCATCAAAACTGCACTTAGGGGTGATCCAAAATCTCTATTCTTCGCTTAACGCATATATCCGCAAAATCTTTGGTATTGAAGGTGACAATCGCGGAAATGTTCATTTGCGCGTCTTCCAGGATTTTTCGGATCACTAAATCAACCAGGCTAAGCGGCCTCTTCCCGGAACGTTGAATGGCTTCTTCCAAAGCCGGTTCTCGATAGGCCCGGTCATCCACGTAAATGGGCTTCAGGTTTTCCAGATAAATTTCAAAATTCTTAACGGCATCGAACCGTTTGACAAACCTGGTCTTCATCACCTCGTACATGATGGGCCAAGGAACTATGGTCTTAACTGGAGGGGTTTTAAGGTCTTCAACGAGCTTTTGGGCATCATCCCGGTGGGCATCTCCTTCATAACATAGAGCAATCCAAAATCCTGCATCTGTCAAAACATATCTAATTGCAACTTCTCCTCATTAGCGGGCTTCAAGAAATTTGCTTGTCTTGCGCGATAATTCTTCCACATCATCTTCGCCGCCTTCAACATACTTCCCATAACCGCTCCAGGGAGCCGCTTTCCGGTTGCCGAAAAGAAAAGTTCCCTTCATCTTACCGTCTTTAAGAAAAATCGCATAGATGCGATCCCGGGCTCTTAAATTCACATTCTTTTTCAAATCTTTCTTGATGGCAGCAATCAAATCGGCGCCTGCAAAGCCATAGTTGAATACAGCAACACTATCACCGCACTCCCTCGCCTCATGCCGATCAAGCCAAACATACAAGTTCTCATAATCTCCTTTGACGCCGAGGTCAAAAGATAACCAGACGATTTTATCAGTCATGGTCCTTCCTCCTATTGTGAAACTATCATAGTTTCACAATCAAAGCAACAAATTTCGTGCGAAAAATCCAGCCAGGGAATCTCCACCGGTCGGGTCATCGCGGTCCTCCTGCCATATTGGATGCCATATTTTTTTATTTTAGCAGGTTTGCGGCCAGGGGGGAAATGATCGGCGGTAAAAGCTGGAAAATCCGTAAGCGTGGGTTATCATATTTGATGGCTCAAGGAGTGCGCCATGAAAAGGCAATTAGGGGTCGGAATTGGTTTCGGAGGTTTGTTGCTGCTCATGTTCCTGGCCGGCTGCGGTGGAAACGACTCCGGGCTGGACTCGAGCGGACAGAACGGTATGGACGCGGACCGGAATTTCGCCACAGTCACTCATAACTACTGGAAGTATATGACGGTCACCGGCGCGCCCACACCCCGTAGCAGCCATAATGCGATCTGGACCGGTACCGAAATGTTGGTCTGGGGCGGCGGGGCCAACACCGGCGGGAAATATGATCCGCAGGCAGATGCCTGGACGCCGATGGCGACCGCCAATGCGCCCTTGGCCCGGGGCAATAATTCCGCGGTATGGGTGACTTATGGGAGCACCGCGGAAATGATCGTCTGGGGCGGCGCCTCGGGGAGCACTTATTACAACGATGGCGGCAAATACGACCCGGTGAGCAATTCCTGGACTGCGATCTCCACTGCCAATGCCCCGGTTGCAAGGTTTGACCACAGCGCAGTCTGGACGGGCACGGAGATGATCGTGCTGGGCGGCATCACTCATATGTCGCTCAACTGTCCGACTTACACCGCGGAGGGCGGCAGGTATGACCCGGCTTTGGACAGTTGGACGCCGACCTCCACGGTCAGCGCCTACGGCAAGGCGAACATGGCCGGGGTCTGGACCGGCGCGGAAGTGGTGGTCTGGGGCGGCGGCCTGGGCGGGGTCTGCTCGGGCTATTACAACAACGGCGGCCGGTACAACCCGGGCCTGGACAGTTGGGGCTCGGTCAGCATGACCAACGCGCCCTCCATCCGCACCGGCTTCAGCACGGTCTGGACCGGGAAGGAAATGATCGTCTGGGGCGGCTATTATAACGATGGCTATACCTCGCATTATTACAATAATGGCGCCCGCTATAACCCGAGCATTGACCATTAGAAAGCCCTGCCCAAAACCGGCGCTCCTTCCCAGCGGGTCTGGCATAGCGCAGTCTGGACCGGGAAGAAGATGGTGATCTGGGGAGGATATGACGGAAGCTATTTGAAAACCGGGGGCAGATGGACTCTCACGACCAATCTCTGGGCGCCGCTCGCCACCAAGAAAGCCCCGGCCGGAAGGGCCTATGCCGCCGCGGTCTGGGACGGTGCCGGAAAGCAGATGATCGTCTGGGGCGGAAACGGCGGCGCGGATTATAACAGCGGGGGGAAATACACGCCTTAATCGGAATCGCGCCTTCCTCCTTCGTCCCGCTTTAAGGCGGGACTACGGAGGACAAGAAAGGCGCGCGCACATCCATGCGGTGGCATCACTTAATCTTGGGAATCAGGCAGATAAACCGGAACGGCTCTTTGCTCTCGTTGCGGAATTGGTGTTCCTCGTTGGGCGGGATCAGGAGCGCGTCACCGGGTTCCACCGGGTTGTCTTTGCCGTTCGCGAAAGCCACGCCCTTCCCGGCCAGCACGAAGATTTCATGTTCCCAGTTATGGGTATGTCTGGGCGTGTTCCCTCCGGGCGCAACCTCGAACACCCGCATGATGAAATTGGGCGCTCCCTCGGGCTCGCCCAGCACGACCTTGATCTTCACCTTGTCCGCGCCCGGGTCCGTGACTTCCTTCCAGGGAATTCTATCAGTTTTTATGTTCTTCATTTTGTCATTCCTCTTAGTATGCCGATACCCCTACTCTTGCGGCGATCCAATCTAACATCTCTTGAAAAACTGGGCACTTAACCTGTCCGTTTTCCTCGAAAATAATTTGTCTCATATTTGTCACCTTTCTAAGAACGGCAGGTGCATGGCTGGTGTCTTTATATTTGCACCCTTTCTTGGTTCTAAACAGTTCCTCAACAATATGCTTAGGGGGGTGATTCTGATTTTGATCCTCAACAGGCTTCCTCCATCTATTTTCCAATTTTTCGTCGGTCCCGAGATAGGCTCGTAGCTCTTCGACCGCAGCCAAAAGCAGCATTTCTAAATCGTGTTTTAATGCGGTTGGGTAGAATCTTGAAAGACAAATATCTGCTTCCTTCTCTCCTTTCCCTTGGGTCTCCTGCAAGGCCTCTTTGACAAGCTTTTGTTGAACTTGCTTTAATAGAGCTAAATCAGGGTGTTCAAAAGCCTTCCCAACATACGGCCGGTTTGGATAAAAATCAGGTAGACCGACTACCAAAGCGCCTACATCTTGCACCAATTTTTGCGCGGCATGGGACCCGATTTTCAGAAAAAATTTATCCTTTCCATAAAAAGGAATTACTTTAATGCCGTGACCATGCGGCCGCATATTTTCTGTCCATGATTCCCATAGCGCATTTAGCCCATATACATCTGCGGGTCCTTCAACATAAATCCATACTTTCATTTTTATAAGGCCTCAAGTTCGCCTGAGCGGTGAAGATCTCCAAGAGTCTCCCCTTTTACCGATTGAAGCATTTTTTTAAAACTCTCAATATTTCCAGGGCGATTCCAATAAATTTTGGAATCTTCCCTTGCCATAACTGCGACATCATCGAGGTCAAAGCAATTAAGCAAATCCGGGCTATGGGTTGTGATCAGGATCTGGGTCCTCTCTGAAGCCGTCTTAATCATATCCGCGAGAATGGGTAATAACTTTGGATGGAGCCCGGCTTCGGGTTCATCAAAAGCCATGAAGGGCGGTGGAACGGGATTCAATAGCGCAGCAGCTAGACATAAAAAGCGGAGAACTCCATCGGAAAGATCCCATAATTCCATAGGCCTCTTCATATTTTTTTCCCGAATACGCACTAGAACGCCCGGCGGATTGCCTAGGGCGGTCTCAGAATTTATTGACTCGATATAGGGATATGCATTCTGGACAAATTCCATAATTTCCTCTGCGTTGGCTTTATGATCATATTTGGTAAAGATCTCATGCAGAACCGTCCCCAAATTCTCTCCGGACTGATAAAGGGTGGTCATCGGTTTAATTTCAGCGGGTTTGTTTCGGAGGGCGGAAAATTTGCCAACTTCAAAGCCAGGGTAAAAGGCAAAGCTGGACAGCAGAAATCGAATGGCGGAAGCTTCAGGGTATTCATTTATAAAATTCATCTTGGCTAGAAG
>CAIUDS010000672.1 GCA_903897985.1 uncultured delta proteobacterium | reverse complement strand
GTCTCTCCGTCCGGTCGCTTACAAGTCTGGCTCGGACTCAATAGACAAAACCGCTCACGCTGACCGGGACATCGCTGCTACTGTTGTTTCCCCGGCCGAGCTGACCTTGCCCGCCAGTCCCCCAGCATTTGGCGGTGCCGTCGCAATTCAGGGCGCAGGTGAACCACATCCCGGAGGAAATGGCGCAGACTTTGGAAGGCAGTCCGGAGACATCCACCGGGACATTGCTGTTGGTGTGGGTGGCATCGTTGTTTCCCAGGCCGCCGTCACCGTTATATCCCCAGCATTTTGCTCCACCGGCATTGGTCAGGCTGCAGGTATGCTCGGAGCCGGAGGCAACCGCGCTCATGCCGGAAGTCAGCCCGGAAACCTGGACCGGGGTATACTGTTCATGGGCGGTGGAGCCGTCGCCGAGCTGGGAGCTGAAATTGAGACCCCAGCATTTGATTCCGCTGGAGGAATTCAAAGAACAGGAATGATACCATCCGGCGGAGATGGCGACCTGGTTTGAGGAAAGGCCGGTAACGCTGATCGGCGCGCTGGTGTTCTCATCCAGGCCGTTTCCGAGTTCGCCATCGCCATTATATCCCCAGCACTGGACCGCGCCGGTGGCCAACAACGCGCAGGTATGAGCCTCGCCGGCGGAGACCGCGACCACGCCGGAGGTCAGGCCCTGGACCTGGGTCGGGACATTGAGGAATTCGTCCGCGGTATTGCCGTCGCCGATCTGGCCGTAGGCATTCCATCCCCAGCACTTCACGCCGCCGCCGGTGGTAAGCGCGCAGGCATGATACCTGCCCGCGGTGATGGCGCTTACTCCGGCGCCAAGCCCGGAAACATTTACCGGCGCATTCTTGTCTCGCAAGGTCGTGCCGTCTCCGAGTTCGCCGTCGTCGTTGTATCCCCAGCATTTGACGCCGCCGAGCGCGGTCAAGGCGCAGTTGAAGGAATCGCCCGCGGCGATGGCGCTCACGCCGGAGGATAGCCCGCTGACATTGACCGGGACATTAGTGGAGTCGTTCTTGCCGTTGCCGAGTTGGCCGTAGGTGTTCCAACCCCAGCATTTCACCCCGCCCAGATAATTCAAAATGCAGGTATGAGCTCCGCCCGCGGCGATCTTTTTGGAGTTGGCGATAAAGGTGGTCTCGCCGTCGTCAATAGTCCAGCCATAGCTGGCCGGGGTTTTATCCCACTTCTGGGTGGCCGGGTCCTTGGCTTTGACCTGGAAGGTGTGGGCGTCGGGCAGGAGACCGGAATAGATCTTGGGGGTTTTGCAAGTTGTAAAGGGCGCCGAGTCCAGCGAGCATTTGTATGCGCATTTGCCCTTGTTGCATTTGAACTTGAACATCGCATCACCGGTGATGTTCGGTCCCACCGGCCGGGCGGTGATGGTGGTCTGGAGCGCGCCGGCCGCGCTGATGGCGGTCTCTAACTCAGGACCGGATCCCGGTCGGCTGGAAAGCGCTCCATTCGGGCTCTGGCCGCAGGCCGGCCCTAACAAGGCCAAGCTCAAAAGGAAAAATAATGTTGCGAGTTTCAACCCCGATTCTTGCATCTTCATCGTTTTGCTCCTTTTGTGAAAGATTTGAAACAAGCGCGCGGCAAGTCAGGGAGACATGTAGCTCTCTGCAAGTCGCATTACTATACTACATCCTGCTCAATGCTTGTCAAGCTATTTGGGCGCGGCCTGGCGCGGCTTTCGGGAACGGATTTAGCGAGCGCGGGATGAGTATCAGCAGGTCTTGAGGGTCCGATATTTTTGATCCCTTTGCGCGGGCGTGAAGCCGGCATCCTTGATCAGGCGGATGATTTCAGTTTGGGAGAGGCGAAAGGATGCGCCCGCGGCTTTGACCACATTTTCCTCGAGCATGGTCGAGCCGAAGTCATTGGCGCCGAAGAACAGACTCGTCTGGGCCATTTTTGCCCCTTGCGTGACCCAACTGGTTTGCAGGTTCGGGACATTGTCGAGCACCAGGCGGGAGAGGGCGAGGACTTTGAGGTAACGCACTCCGCTGGCCGGGACCAACTCGGGCAAGCCCGTGTTGAGGGGCTGAAAGGACCAGGGGATGAAGGCGATGAAGCCGTGGGTTCGGTCCTGGAGCTTTCGGATATGGAACAAGTGCTCGATGATGTCCGCGTCCTTTTCGATCGAGCCGAACATCATGGTGGCGCTGGTGGTCATCCCGAGTTTATGGGCTTCCGCCATCACCCGGAGCCAGCCTTGGACGCTCACTTTTTTGGGACTGAGTTTTTTCCGAATCCGGTCGGAAAGGATTTCGGCGCCGCCTCCGGGAACGGAATCAAGGCCCGCGCGTTTTAGCCGGAGCAAGGTTTGTTTGATTCCCAAACCTTCTTTGCGGGCCAGGAAATCAATTTCGGGCGGGGAAAGGGAATGGATGTGGATAGGATAGTTTTTCTTGATGAGGCGGAAGAGGGACTCAAACCATTCAAGATCGAGGTCCGGATTGATGCCGCCCTGCATGAGGATCTGGGTCCCGCCCTGGGCGAGCAACTCTTCGATCTTCTCGAAGATTTGATCGAACCCGAGCACATAACCTTCAGGGTGTCCGGGCGGGCGCGAGAAGGCGCAAAAGCGGCAACCGGAGACGCAGATGTTGGTGTAGTTGATGTTGCGGTCAATGACAAAGGTGACCAATTTTTGCGGATGCAGCCGGCGGCGCATTTCATTGGCCCTTTCGCCCAGTTCAAGCAGATCGGCGTTTTTCAAAAGCCGGAGCGCGGCGGTTTTGGTCAGCCGTTTCACCATATTTTTTTCACCCGGTACCAGGTGTCGCGCTCGACCGGCTTGCGGCCGGCCTCGCGGATCAGTCGCACCAGTTCGTCGCGCGCCAGCGCCTCGGGGGTTTGCGCGCCGGCCATGTGCGTGATCTTTTCCTCCTCCACCGTGCCATCCAGGTCGTCCGCGCCGAACCAGAGCGCGACCTGGGCCAGCTTTTCTCCCAGCATGATCCAGAAGGCCTTGATATGCGGAAAGTTGTCCAGATAAAGCCGGCTCACCGCAATGGTTTTGAGGTCATCCACCCCGGTGGTGTTATGGACATTTTTGATCCGCGTATTTTGAGGATGAAACGCCAGCGGGATGAAAGCCGAGAAGCCGTGAGTTTGGTCCTGCAAAAGACGCAGTCTCCTCAGATGGTCCACCCGATCCGCGTAATCTTCCAGGTGGCCGTAAAGCATGGTGGCGTTGGTGGGGATGCCGGCGTGATGAAGCGCCGCATGGATCTCGAGCCAGCGGCTCCCGGAAATTTTCTCGGGGCAGATTTTTTTGCGCACAGTTGGGTTGAAGATTTCCGCGCCGCCGCCCGGGACCCCGTCGAGGCCGGCTTTTTTCAGTTCGGCAATGACTTGCTCGAGGGAAAGCCCGCTGATTTTCGAGAAATGGTCAATCTCGACCGCGGTGTAGGCCTGGATCAAGACTTGAGGATTCTTCTTTTTCAAGCGGCGCAGGATTTCCAAATAGTAATCAAAGTTCCATTCCGGATGCAAGCCGCCCACGACATGGAACTCGTGGATGCCCCGGCCCGAGTCCGCGATCCGGTCAATCTGTTTTAGGCTCAACTGATAGCCGTGCTTTTCGCCGAAATCGGCGCTGAAGGCGCAGAACCGGCAGCGGTTCAGGCAATAGTTGGTGGGATTGAGGTGGCGGTTGAGGTTGAAGAAAATCCGGTTGCCGGTCATGCGCTCCTTTTTGGCATTGGCCGCCCGGCCGAGCCAGATCAGGTCATTTTGCGCGAAAAGAAATTCCGCTTCCTTTTCCGTGATCCGGGCACCCGAGCGGACCTTGCTTTCAATCCGTTTTTTCATTCCTCGCTTAGGATATATGGTTAGGGGATGATCTTCAAACCAACCAGGTGATTGAACGCGGACAAGAGTGTCCGCGCCCCTGCTCAGAACATCTTTTTGTATTTCTCGATTTCCTGGCGGTCCTCGGCGGAGCCCTGGTTTTCTTTTTCCACCTGCTTGAAGATGCGGTCTTTGGCCTGGAGGATGAGTTCGAGGTGCATGATGCTGGTGAGCAGGCGCTTGGTGTTGATGAAGATAAAGGCATCGAGGAACTTGGACACGAAGCGGGAGATTTTTTTGATCTGCTCGGGCGAAAGGTTCGGAAGCCGGTGGTAGGCGGAAACAAATTTGGCGGCATCCACCCGATATTGCGCGGCCAGGGGCTCCAGCTTGGAGGCGGTAACGGCCTGGTCCTGGTAAGGCCCAAGCACCACCCGTCCGAGAGTCTCAAACTGGTGGGTGACCGGGAACACGGTGTAGCGAGACCCGCAGGCCGAGAGAATCTGGACCGCATTGGCGGTGGTCAGGGGCTGAGTAAGCAGTTTTTCCTTGACCGAGCGGCAAATCTGGTCGCCCAGATCCATTTCCTTGATCAAGCCGCAGAAATGCAACTCGCCCCCGGTGTCGAACAGCTCCTTGCCGTTCAAGTCGAAAATCCGGAGTTGCACATTGAACATTTCGGACAGGTTCCGGACCACATCCCCGATCACCCGAAGGTCGAGCAACTCGGCAATCTCGAATTTCTTCTCTAAAGAGAATTCACTCATTTGTTCAGCCCGGCTCCTTGTCCTGGGGTAACCAGGTAGCGGCTGAAATCCATGCTCTCGTTGATCTTGTCGCCCTTGATGCTGGTCAAGAAATTGTCCAGATTAAAGCCGAATTTTTTATAGAAATCGTATTTGCGATTGATGAAATCGAACCCGAGCCTGGTCACGGTTTCAAAGCACTCGAAAACTCCCTGCCCCTGGGGGGCCACGGACATGAAAGTCGGGAACCGGGTCGCGCCCCAATCGGCCTTGATCTCCTCCACCGGCTTGATGTCATCCAGGTCCCGCTTGTTGAACTGGATCACGATGGGCATGGCCTCGAAATCTATGCCGTTGATCCGGAGGTTTTCCTTCAGGTTCTTGAAGCTCATGGAGTTGCTCAGGGCCTGGCTGCGCTGGCTGTCCGCCACAAACAGGATGGCATCCGTGCCGGTTAAGACCGCCTTGCGGGTCTCGTTGTGCAGCACCTGTCCGGGAACCGTGAACAGCTTGAGCTTGACCTTCAGCCCGGTCGGGGTCTGATATTGCAGCGGAAGCAGGTCGAAGAACAAAGTCCGGTCGGACTGCGTCTCCAGGCTCATCAGCCGGCCCCGGTGGTGGGCGTCGAACATGCGGTGCAGGACTTGAAGGTTGGTGGTCTTTCCCGAAAGGGCCGGCCCATAGCACACGATCTTGACCGTGACTTCCTTGAATTCCAGGTTCATCTGCACCACTTGTCAGCCCTCCCGCCTCGTTAAAAAATCTTCCCAACTATGAAAACCTAAAATAACACTTTTGTCAAATCCGGTTTCACGGCATTGCCCGCTTCAAGTTATGACGGATTTCCGTCAAACGTTTTCCTGCCCGGCTGAAACCATGCGCGAAGGTCCGCACTTGCATTCCTCCTATTTATGGGAATATGGTGTCAACAGGTTACGACTTTGACCCGTGAGATCATGGATGATGAAGTCCTTTGATTAAGGGAAACTTCTTTCTGACCTGAGGCGGTGGCCCCACTCAAGCCCGGAATAACATGGCAAAAAACTGATCGTGACCAAAGGGGCGAAAGACCTCCGCTCGAACTGGGAGTAGATAGTCAATGATTTGGGATGTTTGTTTTGCCGTAAAGCTCAGAGGCGACGGGGAGGGACAGTATCATATTGTGACCATGCCGCCCAAGAGGTGAACCAATCGGTTTCTCCGGTTCTTGATTTTTCAACCTGAAACGCAAGATTCCAAATGCCGAATCATTGTTTTTCCTTCTTTATTGCCATGCTTTTGCCTATCCTAAGTCACTGATTAACAATGCAAAATAAGAAAAAAATCAATTTAGTAAAAAAACACTTGCTTTTTTCCCTGACTTATGATAAAAAGATGCGCTGAAAGCGAAACCTTGACAGGGTCCGCGTGGTCAATAATTAGGCGGACAAGGAGAAAGCGGAAATGGAAAAGAAGGAGATCGGAAAAGTGACGCATTTTTTCGGAAAAATTGGAGTGGCCGCGATTAAACTTTCGGATGCGATGAAGGTTGGGGATACGATTTCGATTGAGGGCGCCCATACCAATTTCGAGCAGCAGGTGGGATCAATCCAAGTCGAGCATGCGTCCATCCCCGAGGCTAAGGCAGGAGACGATGTCGGCATCAAAGTCAACGACAAGGTCCGGGAGGGCGATACCGTCTATAAGGTGATCCTTTAGCTTATTAACTCATTGTTTTTCAAACATTTTCCAGAAAAACAGCCGAGTTTCGTAATAGACGTAAAATCGTTACAAATCAAGAAGTTAAGATTGATTATTTGAAAGGAATGGTTATATTTTAAATGGAGAATTTGAAACCAAAAGGAGCTATGTTGCATCTTAATGAGCGAACCAAAAAGGGAAATATGGCTATGGCCAAACTCATGAACAAAATGAAGGTAAATGAAGAAGAGCCTTGGGAAAAGGAAATGCCGGAGGCGTTGGAAGAGGAGTTGAAGGAAATCCAGCAAAAGGCCGTGGTGCGTGAAGAGCCGGAAGAAGAAATCAAGCCGATCTATTTCAAGCAAAAACCCCTGGCCGATCTCTTGGCGCTTTATCTTCAGGAAATGGATGAGCGGGACCTTTTCACGCCGGCGGAAGAGGTTGAAAATGCGCGGGAGGTCCAGGAATTGCGGGATCAACTCTGGGAGAAAATCCTGGAGCTGCCTTTTGTCAATCATAAGGATTACCCGGAATTCTCCGATTTCCTGGTCAAAACCGTTATCGAGCAGTGTCGGACCTGGCTGGATGATTTGAACCACCGGCGCCGGAGCGAGTGGTCGGTTCACAAGGAAAGCGGCCTGTCCCGCAAACGGATGCGGCGGGATTACAATGAGATTATCCACCTTAAGAACCGGCTGGAGCATAGAAGGAACATTTTTGTGGAGGCCAATCTTAGGCTGGTGGTCAAGATCGCGAACCGCTACCGCAACCAGACGGTCAGCCTATCCGACCTGATCCAGGAAGGCAACCTCGGGCTAATCCGCGCGGTGGAAAAATTCGACTGGAAGCGCGGTTTCAAGTTTTCCAGCTACGCCACCTGGTGGATCCACCAGGCCATCATCCGGGCCCTGGCCGAGAAGAGCAAGCTGATCAAGGTGCCGGTCTATCTCACTGAGAAAATCCGGCGCCTGGACCGGACCAGCCGGCTGCTGGCGCAGGAGTTGGAAAAGGATCCCAACCTGGAGGAACTGGCTCGGAAACTGGGCATGGACGAGGAAGAAATCCTTAACCTGCTCCGGATTGGCAAGGAACCGATTTCGCTGGAAGGCCAGGTCGGGGACATGGAAGAGG
>CAIUDS010000671.1 GCA_903897985.1 uncultured delta proteobacterium | reverse complement strand
CCTTAATTTTATAATATCGTTTTCAAAATCAATTTGCCACGCTTCCAGGGTCAGGGCTTCGCCCAGACGCATAGCGGTGTAACCGCCAATGGCAACCAAATAAAAAAGTCTTTTGTTGCGGCTCTGTTTGCAAGCCGCGAGAAGCATAACGAATTCTTCCGCGTTTAAAAACCGACGCGGCTTGCTGTCTCGAACTACCAGAGTTGGAGCGCGGCCCCACGGCATGGCGGTCAAGTATTTCCACTCCACGGCCTTGACCATTTGGTTGTTGACCAGCAGAATATATTCGTTGATGGTCTTGGTATGAAGCCCGCGCTTTATCAGAACCGCTATAAGTTCTTCAAGGTCGCCGGAGCCGATGGAGTGGAGCGGTTGAGTTTTAAAATGCTCTTTTAAAAGTTTAACTCGCCACTTATCCTGACCCGCCGTGTTCAAGGAAACCTTGGGCAATCTTCGCCGCCACCAGATTTCAACAAAGTCGGAGTAGGCTATGGGATCAGGATCAAGGAGGCCGTTTTTATCAAGAACAAATTTAAACTCCATGGCAACCTTTACCTTTTCTGCCTCGCTTCTGGGGACGGAATCGGGGAGCCCGGTGTTGCGCCATTTTTTATGTCCTTGATTGCAAAACACCGCGAACCATCTTCCGTGCGCCTTTACCAGGTACGCCATCAGCGCGCCAGCTTGCGGGTGGGCTTGGGCTCGGGTTCCAACGGATTCCACAACTGAAAATCGCTGTCCAGGGATTTGTATATCTCTAAAATCGCCCGTTCAATGCGCCAATCTGCCCGCCGCAGGCACTTTTCATAACGATATACGGACTGGCCGGTGATGCGCAGTTCCAGGCCGAGCCGATGCTGGCTCCACGCCTTTTTTTTGCGGATCTGCCTCAGCTTTTGCGCAAGCTCCTCCATTTCTGTCGTAAACATTCGATTAGGATATCTAGGCATTTTTTTCCCTCCCCGGACCGTTTTGGAATAGACCGTATTGTGATCCCAATAGGGTATATGCCATATCTCCGGACGGAAGTCAAGATAAATCGGAGCCGGAGAGAAAAAAAATTCAGGCCACCCGGGTGGCGTCCGGGCGGCCCTATGATGATGGGATCAAACGGCCTTATTTATGGCGAAGGCGGCGGCGATGTATGGCCTTGCGGTGTTTGTGCGGGCTGGTGGGGGTGTCCGAGGCCCCACCGGAACCGTCGCCCAGGATCAGGGTGGAAAGCCCGCCGGCACCGGAGGCCGCGCCGTTGCGGGATATCAAGTAGAGCAGGACCCCGCCCGCGGCGACCGCAACGATGACGATCACGCCGGTTTTCACGGCTCCTTCTTTCCGTTCAGCAGGAGCAGAAGCATCCGGTGCTGAAGCGCGCAGACCTCTTTGGTGACCTTGCCGTCCAGTTCTTTCTGCATCATGCGGAAGAAAAACAGGAAGGCCCCGCAGATGAACGGGAACAATCCGAAGAGCGCGATTTCAGCCCAGAGATTCATGGCATGCTCAGGCGGTGGCTCCCAAGCTGGACAGGACCTTCTCGATGTCGGCCAGTACCTGATCGTCCTTGAGGCTCGGGGTCAGCTTGACCACGATCTTCGCCAGGACCATCAGCCCGTGGATGATGGGTTTAAGGGAAGTGAGCAGCAGGATGATTTGTGCCGGGTTCATGAGTTCCTCCTATGCGCCTTCATAGGCGCGGTAAGCGGTTAAGACCTTGTCTCGATACTCCAAATTTCTAAGACCTTTATGAAATTGGGTTTCGCCGACATTGTAAATGTCAACATCGTCAATCCCATATTCCAAATAAATCTCGCTCAGGAATTTCGCCCCGAGCTGCACATTGAAATCGGGATCGTAGAGCGCATCGGGCAGAGCGCTCGGGGGATTTATCCCGAGTTCCTTGCATATCGCCAGGGCCGTGCTCCACCCGCCCGGCTTATGCTGAATCTGCATAAGCCCGTAGCTGGGATCGGAAGCGTTCAGCGCATGAGCGTTGAAAGAACTTTCGATTTTGATAATGGCCGCGATCAGGTTCGCGGGAACCTGATAAATCTCCGCGTACTTGTTGAT
>CAIUDS010000670.1 GCA_903897985.1 uncultured delta proteobacterium | reverse complement strand
GTCCGGCATGATTTTGGGCGGAATTTCGGGATACCAAGAAAAAATGCGTAACTATGAACCAGAAAAGAACGGGACATCATTTGGGCAACAGGCCCTTGACTTAAGACTTAACGCCCCGCTCAGAACCAATCGCGGATTCTTTGCCAAATGGGTTTTTCAGCCAGTTTTTTTTGAGCGGCATACACTTGCGCCCAAGACCCATATTTTGCGTCGTCTATAACATTCACCAATTCCTTCGCATCATTCATGGTCCAGACATCCAAGACCTCGTCTTGATCTATGTTCCCGCAAGCGGCTACGGTGAAGGAATCTTTGGTCGCGCCGGTCGGGACCCCGCAATCCAAGATTTCATCTCCCACGGTATTGGAATATGGGACTGTGTCCATACATTCATATGCATACCGGGTATTTCCTTTGGGTGCCCAATCGGCAATAACCAGACAAGAGTAGAAATAATCTTTGCGTTCGCTTGTTCCCAGCTTTTGGTTCTCATCGGTCGTGTAGTAAATGCTTATTAATGGTTCAGCAGGAAATGTTTGATAGTCGCTATGATATTGCTGATAGGCAGTATAAATGGCGGATAGATTGTTCTTAGCCTCATAGCGTCTTCCGGCGAAGGGATCCGGGAATATCCGCGCAAGCAATAGAATACCAAAACCTTCGGCAATCATGGCGGCCGTACAAATTGTCACTTGAGAAAGGGGCCTCTTGGAAAATAATACCTGCAATAGGCCGATGATGGACAGGACCGTTCCGATTATGGAGCAAATAATCCCGCCGAAAAGCAGGACGATATCGGCATCAATCCCCAGCACGGGATAATCCGGAGCCCAGAGCAGGGAATAATATATCAGGGCGGCATTGCCCAAAATCACCATGCTCAATCCGATATACGAGACCATGGAAACCGGCCTGCGAGCTTTCTTTACTTGTTCCATCCGCCGTCTCAGAACCAGTCCTTCAATTTTTGCCAGAAGGTTCTGTGGTCATAAACCTGCGCCCAGCTCTCATACTTATAGTCATCACGCGGGATAATCTGGTCCCAGGAATCCACCCGGCGGTCGGGGATGACATTTTCCAAGGTTTTCGAATCGTTCATGGTCCACACATCCAGCACCTCGTCCTGGTCAATATTTCCGCACGCGGCGATGGTGAAAGAATCCCGGTTTGCGCGAGTGACGACGGGGCAGTTGATGATGGGTTCGCCGACCAGGTTTGGATAAACCACTCGGTTGGCGCATTCATAGGCAAAGCGGGTCTGGCCCCGAGGTTTCCAGTCCGCAATGCTGAAGCAGTTATAGACCGTGTTGCCCCGCCGGATTTCCGGAGCGGAAGGATAGACGCCGTAATCATTGTAATATTGCGCATAGGCGGTAAAGATTGCTCCAAGGTTCATCTTGGCTTCGGATGAAGAAATCCCATGGTGAAATGGAGTGAAGATCATAATTGCAACATAGATGATTAAGGCTGATTCAATTCCTACGGCGACTTGAGCCGCGGCCTTCCCTAATAAATGGCCTTGAGAACTGCGTATTCGGAAAATGCCCACTGTTGCTAGAATCAAGCCCAATATGCCCGCTCCCAGCCCGGCTGCGATGCTTATGCCATAGAACCATTCAACCCAAGCGCTTGAGCGGGATCTTGGAAGGGTGAATATCAACGTGATGGCAAGGCCATTCCCCGCCAACACCATCAGCAATCCCGCCCGCGCGATTTTCGACACCGGCCGATCCATTATGCGACCCTCCTCCTGCCGAAAGCAGTTGTTAGTGGATATAGAGCAAAAGATATGCCAAAAGATCAGGGAATATAAAGGGAACCTTAGTTCCAGGCCGAGGTGCCTGCGGCACCGCTATTTTAAAGGGGCTGAGAGGGTTAAAAAGCTTAAGGGCAAAAAAACTGCAAGCCGGGAAAAGCGCGGGAGTGCCAATTTTTGTCATGTTGCGGCCCAAAATTGTCAGGCTAAGAGGGGCAAGGATTTCTTACCGCAAAGGCGCAAAGGGACACGCGGTGTCCTACGCAAAGGAATTACTTTTTGAAAAATACTCAATTTCTCGGGTTTTTAATTCTTTCTTCACCTTCGCGTCCTTTGCGCCTTTGCGGTAAAAATTTTCAGTTCGGCGATTTTTGCGGCGGCAGGGTCAGGTTCATGCTGCCGGTGCGGTATCCGAGCAGGTCCAGGCTGGTGTAGAGGAACCCGAGCGAGCGGAAATGGGCGTAAATCCTCTGGCGCAAATCCTGGCTTGCGAGCAGGCGCTCGATGCCTTCCTGGTCCAGTTCGATCCGGGCGACATCGCCGTGGTGCCGGACGCGCAAAACCCGGAACGCCTGGTGGCGCAAAAAGTCCTCGGCTTTTTCGACCTGGTCCAGTTTTTCGGGCGTGATCTCGGAGCCATAGGGGAAGCGGCTGGCCAGGCAGGCGAGGCTGGGCTTGTCCCAAGTGGGGAGCCCAAGGCGTTTGCTGGCCGCGCGGATTTCGGCCTTGCTGAATCCGGCCTCGAGCAAGGGACTGCGGATGCCCAATTCCTCCACGGCCTTGCGCCCCGGCCGGTAATCGCCCAAGTCATCCAGGTTGCTCGCCTCCGCGATCACGGCCAAGCCGTTCTGCTCAGCGATCTTTTTGAGCTTGGTGAACAACTCCTGTTTGCAATAGTAGCAACGGTTCTCCGGATTCTTGCAGAACTGCTCGGAGGCCAATTCGTTGGACTCGAACACGATCTGCTCGACCCCCAGGCTCCTGGCGATTTTTTCCGCATCCTCCTTTTCCCAGGCCGGAAAAGTCGGCGAGACCGCGGTGGCGGCCTTGACCCGAGCTCCCAGGGCTGCTTTGGCCGATGCGAGCAAAAAAGTCGAGTCCACCCCGCCGGAATAGGCGATCAGGACCGAGCCCATCTTTGAGAGCAGGTCCTTCAAGCGCGCCGATTTATTATCCAGTTCGTCCATCATGCCTCTGCTTTCTTTGCCCTTAGTTTTGCCGATTTGGATGGAAAAGCAAATTTAAACCGCGGGACGACTCGCGGCAGGCATGGTCGGGTATTCTTGACCGGAGAAAGTGTTAGGGATAAGCTATGAAGAAGATGTATGTTACTAAAGTGAACCTGGTGCTGGCGAGCGCGAGCCCGCGGCGACGCGAATTGCTCAGCCGGGTCGGGGTCGTGTTCAGCGTGATCCCGAGCAACCTGAACGAGGACGAGTTGGTGGGGAGCGCGACCCGGGACCCGCGGGAATTTGCCGAGGAATGCAGCCGGACCAAGGCGGACAAGGTTGCGGAGCGGATGCCGGCGGGCAAGGACTGCTGGTTCCTGGGCGTGGACACCATCGTGGTGATTGACGGGAAGATCCTGGGCAAGCCCAAGGACCGGACCCAAGCGCGCGAGTTTCTCAAAAGGCTCTCGGGCAGATGGCACAAGGTCATCACGGGGTACCATTTATTCCACCCCGCGAACCAGAAACACCAGGCTGGCCTGGTGGAAAGCGAAGTGCTGATCCGAAAAATGAGCGCGGCCGAGCTCGAGGCCTACCTCTCGACCGACGAGCCCTATGACAAGGCCGGCGCGTATGCGGCCCAAGGCGTCGGCGCGGGCCTGATCGAGGCGATCAAGGGGTCTTACACCAATGTGGTGGGCCTGCCCCTGGCGGAGTTGATCAAAGACATGCTCAAGCTGAAACTGATTGAACCGATAAGCGAGCGATGAAAAATTTGTCTGCGGACAAGAGTGTCCGCACCACGAATAGAGAGGACCAATGGAATTTTCGCGGGAAGATTTGAAACAACGGCTGGAGCAGGTGCGCGAGCGGATGCGCAAGGCCGCGCAAAAAGCGGGTCGCCCGGCCGAAGCGGTTAAGCTGGTGGCGGTGAGCAAGACCAAGCCGGCGGAGATGATCAAGGCCGCGCTCGAACTCGGGCAGTTGGACTTCGGCGAGAATTACGCGCAGGAGTTCCGCGACAAGGCCGCGGAACTCGCGGACCCGCGCATCCGCTGGCATTACATCGGCAGCTTGCAGCGGAACAAGGTCAAATACCTTATCGGGAAAGCGGCCTTGATCCATTCGATAGACTCGGCCGGGCTGCTCGAGGAACTCGAAAAGCGGGCAGGGGGGCAGGGCTTGAAAATGCCGATCCTGCTGGAGGTGAAGCTGAGCGAGGAACAGACCAAGACCGGGATTGATCCGGCGAGCCTGATCGCGCTCGCGGAGACGGCGTTCAAGAGCAAGGCCGTCGAGCTCCGGGGCCTGATGACCATGCCGCCGTATTTTGCCGACCCGGAACTGGCCCGGCCTTATTATGTCCGGCTGCGCCGGGTGCGGGACGATCTGGAGGCGAAGCTCGGGATCAAACTTCCGGAACTGTCCATGGGCATGAGCAATGATTTTGAGGTTGCGGTGGAGGAAGGCGCGACTTATGTCCGGGTGGGGACCGCGATTTTCGGGGAAAGATGAAGACGGTATTCACCGCAGACGCAGAGAAGAAAAATTTGGATTTGAATTTATTCTCCGCGCCCTCTGCGCCTCTGCGGTGAAATATAATTTAGTTTTAGATGGAGAATGGAGATGAAGGGAAAGATCGGGATTATCGGAGCCGGGAAGATGGGAGAGGCGATTATCGCCGGGCTGGTCAGGTCCGGGGTGAGGCCGGGGGAGATCCTGGCTTATGACGCTGACTCGTCCCGGCTAAGCAAGGTCCGCAAGGATTACTCAATCCGGGCGTTGAACCATAACCTGGAATTGATCCGGGGGTCACAGGTCGTGATCCTGGCGGTCAAGCCCCAGGTGATGGAAAAAGTTCTGGCCGAGATCGGTCCCGCGGTCAAGGCGAAAAAGCCGCTGGTGATTTCGATTGCCGCGGGGATCAAGACCGAGACCATCAAGGCCCGCCTGGGCCGGGACCTGCGGCTGGCCCGGGTGATGCCCAACACCCCGGCCTTGATCGGCGCGGGCATCAGCGCTTATTTTGCCGCGGGCATGAGCAAGAGCGACAAGGCCAAGGTGGAAAAGATTTTGAGCGCGATCGGGCAGGTGGTGGAGATCGAGAAGGAAGAGTTGATGGACGCGGTCACGGGCTTGAGCGGGAGCGGGCCGGCCTATATCTTTATGGTAATCGAGGCGCTGGCGGACGGCGGGGTGAAAATGGGGCTGTCGCGGAAAATGGCGCTGCAACTCGCGGCCCAGACCGTGGTCGGCGCCGGCCGGATGGCGCTGGAGACCGGGATGCATCCGGGCGAGCTCAAGGATATGGTGACCTCGCCGGGCGGCACCACCATTGCGGGACTGAGCGCGCTCGAGCAGGGGGGATTGCGCGGGCTTTTGATCAAAGCGGTGGAGTCTGCTACAATAAGGGGTAGAGAACTGGCGGGCGGTCCAAGCGCGAAGCCGGGCCCAAGGAGGAAAAGATGAAGCTGACGCCGATGGAAGTTTCGGGGAAGAAATTCAAGAAGCGGTTCCGCGGGGCCGATGTTGAGGAAGTGAATGAGTATCTGGAAATGGTTTCGAGCGAGATGGAGGAACTGATCCGGCAGAACCGGTATCTGGAAGAGGAACTGGGCCGCAAAAACTCGGAAGTGACCGATTTCAAATCGCGCGAACAGACCTTGAAGGATACCCTGATCCTGGCCCAGAAGCTCGCGCGCGACATGAAGAACAACATGGCCAAGGAGGCGCAGATCATCCTGTCCGAGGCGGAGATGGAAGCGGAGAAGATCGTGCGCAGCGCGCATGACCGGGCCATGGAGTTGGATGAAGAAATCCGGGAATTGCGGAATGAGCGCTTGAAGCTGATCGAGGAACTGCGCTCGATCTTGAATAC
>CAIUDS010000669.1 GCA_903897985.1 uncultured delta proteobacterium | reverse complement strand
CGACCGGGCCGACGGTGATTGTGGAAAAAAAGTGAAGGCGCGGGATGGCGGCCAATAAGCAGCTTTATTTCGGCGGAGAAATTTACACGGTTGACGAGGCCCAGCCGACGGCGCAGGCGGTGGCGGTAAGGGACGGCAAAATCATCGCGGTCGGCTCCGAGTCGAAATGCAAATCCGCGCTGGGCACTGACTACGAGGCGATCAATCTTTCCGGCTCGGCGCTGCTGCCGGGGTTTATTGACACGCACATGCACCCGACCGGGCAGATTGTTTATGAAATGTTCGGAGACCTGCGCGGATTGCCCGGCATTGCCGAACTCCAGAAAAAAATTCGCGAGCTCGCCGCGAACGACCCAACCGCCGAATGGGTAATCGGGCTCCAGTTTGAAGACCAGGACCTGCGAGAAGCCCGGCTGCCCAACCGGCACGATTTGGACGCGGCCTGCGCCGACCGGCCGGTAATGATTGTCAAACACGACGGGCACCTGGTCATCACCAACACCAAGGCGATGCAGGCGCTAGGCGTTTCCGCGCAAACGCCCGCGCCGGAAGGCGGGGAGATTGACCGCGAGCCGGACGGCTTTCCGCTCGGCCCGTTCCGCGAGACCGCAACCTCCATCCCCTTGGCCGCCATCTCCATGCCGCCGATGGAAAAAATCACGGCCGCGGCCAGGGCGGCATTCGGCAAAATTTCCGCCCACGGCATCACCTCCGCGGGCTTCATCCTTCAGACCGGGGAGGAAGGCGTGTTCGGCAAGCAGGGCGCGTTTGATGTGCTCTTCATGACGCTGCTGTTCGACCTCATCCCCTTCAACATCTGCTCCCTGCTGGTGGCGGCCGACGCCGCGCCGATTGAGGCCGCGCGCCAAACCAAGCTTCACAACCTAGCGGCGGGCTCCACGGCTAGGATCAACGGCATGAAATTCTGGGCCGACGGCACCTTTGGGTCCTGCACCGCCCTGATGAGCCGGCCGTTCACCGATCATCCGGACAAGAGCGGGTTCCTCATCCACCGCGAGGACGAGATGTACCGCCGCATGGTTGCGGCGCACACCGCGGGCCTCCAGATCGCCATCCATGTCGTCGGCGACCGGGCCGTCCGCGTCTGCATCGCCTTGTATGACCGCCTGCTCTCCGAGCATCCCAAGCAAGACCACCGGCACCGGCTGGAGCACGCGTCGGTGGTGGACGCGAAGATGGTGGAGGACATGGCGCGGCTCAAGCTGGTGGTATCCACCCAGCCGATGTTCATCCACTCGGAAAAAGGCTGGCTCCATAAAAGGCTGGGGCCGGAACGCGCTCAATGGACCTATCCGTTCCGCTCATTCCTGGACGCGGGCGTAAAACTGGCCGGGGCCTCGGATGCCCCGATCGAGTCGCTTGATGTGCCGCACGCCCTTCAATGCTGCGTGACCCGCGAGGGCTTTGAGCCGCAGCAGGGGATCAGCGCGGCCGAGGCGGTGCGGATGTTCACCATTGACGCGGCCTACGCGCAGTTCGAGGAATCGGTAAAAGGCAGCATCAGCGTGGGCAAACGCGCTGATTTGGTGGTATTAAGCGCCAACCCGGTTTCGGTGCCTTCGGAAAAAATTCGCGAAATCAAGGTGGAGCGGACGATCTGGGGCGGCAAGACCGTTTATATGAAAAAATAGCCGGAGCAGGATCAAGGCAAACGGAGAAGAGCGAAATGGCGGCGGTAAGCTGGCTGGATGTGACGATTATCATTGCTTACCTGATCGGGATGATCGGGGTCGGGGTCTGGTCTTCAAAGAAGGTAAAGAACCTGGCGGATTACAGCCTGGCCCAAGGGTCCCTCGGATATCCGGTCATGATCGGCACCCTGGTGGGGGCCTGCATTGGCGCGGCTTCCACCTTTGGCAAGGCCGGCAAGGCCTATTCGGTGGGGTCGTTCTTTTTTTTCGCCACCTTGGGCTATGGCATCGGTCTGGCCTGGTTCGGTCGTTTCTCCAAGCGGCTGCGGGAAGCGAAGGTCTGGACCATCCCGGAGGTCATCCGCAAACGCTACGGCGCGGGCATGGAACTCTCGATGGGCGCGGTGATGCTGGTCGCGGTGGTTGCCGTATTCGGCGGCCAGATTATCGGCATGGGCGCCATCTTCACCGCGGTCGGTAAATCCTTTGGCTTGACCTATACCTCCGCCATCATCATTGCCGCGGGAGTGATTATTTTTTACACCCTGGTCGGCGGGCTGTTCGCGGTGGCTTATACCGACATGATCCAGTCGGCGATCATGATCCTCGGCATCGGGATCATCCTGCCCGCGTTTGTCCTGACTAAAGCCTCCTCCGCCGGCGACTTATGGATCATGCTCCGGCCTCCGCCCGGCAACCTGCTCGGCGGAATGAGCCCGCTCTATGTGATTTCGATTTTTCTCATTGACATTCCTTTCTGCCTGGTGGACCCTAGTTTGTGGCAGAGGTCCCAAGCCGCGAAAAGCGACCGGGTCATCTCGCGCTCGGCCCTGGTATCCGCGGGAATTTACACATATTGGTCCCTGGTCTGCGTGGCGCTCGGCGTGTCGGGCGCGATCCTGATCCCCAATGTAGCCGCGCGGTTTGGATCGTCGGACGCGATCATTCCCGCGCTGACCATCAGTTATCTTCCCGCGGGCCTGATCGGGTTCTGTCTGGCGGGCATGATGGCGGTAATGATGAGCACGGCCTCGGTGGCGCTGCTCATCACCGGCACCACCTTGTCCAATGACCTGGTCCGGCCGCTCCGCCCCGGGATCAGCGAGAAGACCCTGCTCATCGCGGCCCGGATCACGGTCCTGGTGGTCGGAGTGCTCGGCGTCTTCTTCGCGCTTTGGATCAAAAATATTTTCGATTTGTTGCTGCTCGCTTTTGCCGTCTATGTCTCCGGAGTGTTCTTTCCGGTCATGGCCGCGCTTTATTGGGACAAGGCCACCCGCGCGGGCGCGGTCGTGAGCAGCGTGGCCGCATCCATCATCGTAATCGCCCTCTATGCCCTGAACAAGCCTTTCCATATCGAGCCGATCATGGTGAGCTTGACCGTGAGCGCGGCGCTGATGGCCGCGGTAAGCCTGGCGACTTATAATCCGGAGACCGCCACGCCCAGAATCCTGCGCAGAAAAACCGGGGTAATCAATTTGCCCGGATAAAAGGAACCGGGGGAAAAAAATTCATGCAGGAAGGGAAAAAACATCTGACCTTGTTCGAGGCCGTCTCGATCGTGGCCGGGCTGGGCATGGGCGGCGGCATCATGGCCGTCCCCTTCCTGGCCTCGTTGAACGGCATCCTCCAGGTCCTCTTGATCATGGGCCTGGCCTTTCTGGTCAATGTCCTGCTGCACCTGATGGTGGTGGAGGTCGTGCTCCGGGACGAGGAGCCCAAGCAGTTGGTGGAAATTTTCGGGAAGTATCTTTTTATGAAAGGGGCGCTGGGGACGGTTCTGAACTGGATCTTCTTTGTCGTCATCGTGGTTACTTTTTACTCCCTCCTGACCGCCTACATCGTGGGCTGCGGGGATATTCTCCAAGAAATCCTGGGCCTGCCGCTCTGGATCGGAAAGATCGTCACCTACCTGATCTGCGCGGGCGTGGTCTTTTTCGGGCTGAAAGCCCTCGGGATCTCCGAGAAGTGGGCGCTCGTCGGTCATATCGCAGTGCTGTTAATTCTGGTGTTGGGCGCCAGCCGCGTGCCCTGGAACCACCTCCCGGTCCTGAACGGCAACCTCAAAACCGGGCTCGCCCTCTACGGCATGATCATGTTCAGCCTGGCCTGCTTTTTCTCGGTGCCCCAGGCCGCGGAGGGACTGACCTGGAACAAAAAACTTATCCCCCGGGCGGTGGTTATAGGCATCGGCATAAATTTTTTGGGCATCCTGGTTATGACCTTCATGGCCATGCTCGCTTCGCGCCAGGTCACCGAGATCGCCATCCTGGGCGTGGGCGAGGCCGTCGGGAAATGGGCGCTGATCCTGGGCTCGGTATTCGCCTTCCTTTCCATGCTCGCCTGTTATTGGTCGGTGTCCTATGCCCTGGCCGTGATCCTGGAAGAGCGGCTGAAATGGAGCTACCGTCTGTCCTGGTTGGTGGCGACTTCTCCTACCCTCCTCCTCGCCGTCCCAAACCTGGCCACCTTCCAGGGCGCCATGCGCTATGCGGGCGGGGCCATGGCCGTGCTGACCGCGATCCTGGTCGTGCCGGCGCTGGCCCTCAGCCGACGGGCTCAGGGCAAGCCGGCGTTTGATATTGGTTTCTGGGGCGGCCCGGTTTTCCAAGTCCTGGTCATCATCGCCTATCTCGTGATGGCGGTCGGGTCCATGATCAGGTATAAATAATCAAGATGGGAGAATAATGATGATGGATGTTTATAAAGAGGCGCTTCAGGCCTATCAACGCATTCGCGAGCATGTGGTGAAAACCCCGGTTGCGCTATCCCGGTTTTTAAGCGAACAGTTAAAGGCGGAAATCTATTTGAAAAACGAGCATGTCCAGCACACCGGCTCGTTCAAGCTGCGCGGCGCGGTCAATAAAATTCTCTCGTTATCGGATGACCAGCGCAAAGCCGGGGTGCTGGCGGCATCCACCGGCAACCACGGCCTGGCCGTGGCTTTCGCCGCGCAAAAGTTCGGGGTCCGGGCTCAGGTGATTGCCCCGGCCAAGGCCTCGCCCCGCAAGCTGGGAGCGATCCGGGCCATGGGCGTGGAGGTCGAGACCGTGTCCGGGGACTGCCTGGCGGCCGAGCTGGTCGCGAAGGAGCTGGCCAAAAAGCAAGACTGCGTCTTCATTTCTCCTTATAACGATCCGGAGGTGGTCGCGGGACAGGGCACCATCGGGATCGAGCTTGACGAGCAGGTCCCAGGACTGGACGCGGTGTTTGTGGCCGTGGGCGGCGGCGGCATGATCGCGGGGATCGGCGGGGTCATGAAGCGGCTGAATGACAAGGTCCGGGTCGTGGGTTGCTGGCCGAAAAATTCCCGCGCTTTGTATGAATGTTTGAAGGTGGGAAGAATCATGGAGGTCCCGGAAACCGACACCATCTCCGACGCCACCACCGGCGGACTCGAACCGGGCAGCATCACCTTTGAGCTTTGCGAACAATTGATTGACGACTTTGTCCTGGTGAGCGAGCGGGAAATCCGCGAATCTATGACCATAGTCGCCCGGGAGGAAGGCTGGATCAT
>CAIUDS010000668.1 GCA_903897985.1 uncultured delta proteobacterium | reverse complement strand
CATGACCGCGGTCGTGAACAAGCGCGCCGGCGGCATGGGCCTGATCTCCGGTAGAAAAGCCTTCCAAAAGCCGATGAAGGACGGCGTGGAACTTTTGAACGCGATCCAGGATGTCTATCTGTGCAAGGAAGTGACCTTGGCATGAATAAAAAAATTATCTTGGCAGTCCTTATTCCGGCCCTGTTCATGGCCGCCCAGCTTCGGGCGGAATTCAATTGCGCCGACCCGGTGCAGACCAAGTCCGGTCTGCTCCAGGGCTCGGACGAAAAGGCCGCGCAAGCCTGCGTGTGGAAGGGGATTCCGTTTGCCGCCCCGCCGGTCGGGGACTTACGGTGGAAAGCGCCGCAGCCGATCGCCTGGAGCGGCGTGCGCGAGGCCGATGAGTTCGGCCACCAGTGCATGCAAAAGGGCATTTTCACGCTGGAAGTTAAGACCTCCAAGGAAGGCATGTCCGAGGACTGCCTCTATTTGAATGTATGGCGGCCAAAAACCCAGGACAGCCGACGGCTACCTGTAATGCTTTGGGTGCATGGCGGCGGCTACACCGGCGGGACCGCAAGCACGCCCATGTATTTCGGGGACCGGCTGGCCGCGCAGGGCGATGTGGTTGTGGTCACGACCAACTACCGGCTGAATGTGTTCGGCTTTTTTGCGAGTCCGGCGCTACGGAGCGAGGACCCGCATAAAAGCGTCGGCAGTTATGCCACCCTCGACCAGGTGGCCGCGCTTCAATGGGTCCATGACAACATCGCCAATTTTGGCGGCGACCCGACTAATGTCACCATCTTCGGCGAGTCCGCGGGCGGCTTCAGCATCTGCACCCTCCTGGCCACGCCGCTGACCAAAGGGCTGTTCGACCGCGCCATCCTCGAGAGCGGCGGCTGCGAGGAAAGCGAGAACTTGGAACAGGGATTTGAACATGGCAAGGAGATCGCCCAAAAATTGGGCTGCCCTGAAAATGACCTCAAATGCCTCCGCGCCGTCCCGGCCAAGGCCCTTCTGGAAAAAGGCTCGGGCGGCATGATGGAGGGTGGAAGCGTCCCGCACGAGGACGGCTATGTGCTCACCGGAACGCCCCTCTCGATGATCCAGGCCGGGAACTACAACCATGTCCCGTTCCTGGCCGGGAACAACCGCGACGAGTTCGGCAAGGCCATCAAGCTGATGAAAGCCCCGAGACAAGTCAAGCCCGCGGGGTATGAACAGGGCTATATCGAGATGCTCAAGGTCCCGCCGGCGGACGCGAAAAAACTGGTCGAGCTATACCCGCTCTCCGAGTTCGATAACCGGCCGGTCGAGGCTTACGGCCGGGCGCTCGGGGCGGACGCATCGCTCGGCTGCCCGAGTTATCAGGGCCTGCTCGAAGCCGCCAAGCAGCAGCCCGACACCTGGTATTACCGGTTTGATTTCGACCAGGTCGCGCTGGGAAAATACATGGGCGCGTTCCACTCCCTCGAAATCCCCTTCATCTTTGACAACTTCGACCGCCTGCCCATGAACCTGTTCTTCAAGGACAAATATTTGCCCGAGGCCCAGGCGCTCGGGAAGATCATGCAGTCCTACTGGACCAATTTCGCCAAAACCGGCAACCCCAACAGTCAGGGACTGCCCAGTTGGCCTGCATTCCGACCCGATTCGCGCCAAGTCCAAATCCTCGACTCCCAGGTCCGCACCGAGCCGGCCAGCTTCGCGCCACGCTGCGAGTTCTGGTACAACTACACCCGGAACCGCAAATTGGAGCGGCCCAAGTCCGACAAAAAGAAATAACGCTAGTATTTTGGCCGGAAGCAAATTACGGGTATAATGATTAAGGAGATTCTTTATACGGCGGAAGCGATTTAAAGCGGAGGTGGAGGCAGATGGTGAAAAAGTATGTGGTTGAGCTGGATGGTTTCGGGGAGGCGCATCTGATCACGCTGGCGTGCAGTAAGGCGCCGGCGGGTCGGAAGCGCTGGACGATTCGGCTGTTGGCGGACCAGCTGGTTGAGTTGCAGATTGTTGAGAGTATTGGTCGGGAGACGGTTCGGACCACTTTAAAAAAATGCGCTTAAGCCTTGGCTGAAAAAAGAATGGCGCATCCCGCCGGAGCGGGACGCGGAATTTGTCTGCGCGATGGAAGAGCTTTGGGATTTGTCTTGTCGGCCGTACGACCCCGCGGAACCGGTAGTTGCGGTGGATGAGACGACCAAGCAATTAACCCAGGAGGTCCGGGAACCGCTCCCGCTCCAGCCGGGTCAGCCGGAGCGCTATGACCGTCATTATAAGCGGAACGGGGTTGCGACGGTGTTTATCTTTTTTGAACCTTTGGCCGGCTGGAGACATATCAATGTAACCGAAGGTAAGACTCGGGTTGATTGGGCCTGGCAGCTTCGGGAATTGCTGGAGGTTCATTATCCGCAGGCGAAGAAAGTTCATCTGGTGGTTGACAATCTGAACACCCAT
>CAIUDS010000667.1 GCA_903897985.1 uncultured delta proteobacterium | reverse complement strand
GCTGCGACGGGGTGATGGCCGCGCTGCCGCTATACTTTGCTGTAAGTCCGGCCCAGGCCCAGGCTCACGTCCGGGCGCTGGCGCAGGAGGGCGGGCTGCCGGTGTTCTTCTACTACTTCCCGGAGACCACCGGGCTGGCGCTCAAGCCCAACGAGCTGGCCGAGATCGCGGCCCTCCCCGGCGTGCCGGGCGCCAAGCTCACCGTGACCAACAAGTCCTTCCTCAAAAAAACCATCGCCGCCACCCGGCCGAGCCAATGGGCCGTGTTCGTGGGCACCTCGTTTTTGCTCGCCGACTGCCTCGAGTTCGGCGGGGCCGGGATCTTTTGCCCCTTGCCGCTGCTTGGGCCTCAAGACGTCCGCAGGATTTACGACGCCTTTGGGTCCGACGACCGCAAAGAGGCGCGGGCGCTCCAGGACAAAGTGCTGCGCGCGTTGCCGATCATGTCCGGCCTGAGCCTGCCCCCGGCCGTCCTCTCCGCCGGTTTCAAACTCATGACCCGCCGGCGCTACCAAGGCCCACCCGCCCGCATGAAGCCGGCCCATCACCTGCTCAAGGAGGCGCTCCGGCTCCAGGGTCATCCGATCACCAACCGAGTGCGGAGGCCGTTTCTTGCGGCCACGCCGGGGGAGAGTCAACTCGTAGAAAAAACGCTCAAGGATCTTGGCTGGCTTTAAGCGACTGGGTCAGGTGTTCCCGCTGGAAAGCGGGGCAGGCTTTGGCCCTTGACCCCGTCCCGCGACAGCAAGACCTTACCGAACTGGATACCCGCTGTAATTCAGTTCACGGATGAGCGTAGATGTTGCCCCATTTCAAGGGGTTACAGAATTCAAATTTTTTCCCTTGACAGCACAAGATCTTGTGGTATCCTGAGAGGACTTCTACCAGATATTAGTTTTTCTTCGAAAAGGCCGCTGAGGGAACATACGGGTATAGGCGAGCAGAAGCGGGACAGGGAGACGAGGTTGCGGATGGGTTCGCCTGCTGGCTCTGGGTTCGGGCAGGGGTCTTTTCTTTGGGTAGGATTTAGCTGGGCGGAAAGGAGCGCGGAGATGGCGGCGGAGAGCAAGTCGTTCGCGGTGAAGGATGATGATTTTGAGGCTCGGGTCCTCCATTCGGACCTGCCGGTGCTGGTGGACTTCTGGGCGCCCTGGTGCGGCCCCTGCCAGGCCCTGGGTCCGGTGGTGGAGGCCCTGGCCCTGGCCTACAGCGGCAAGCTGCTCGTCGCCAAGATGAACGTGGACGAAAATAAAATGGTCCCGGCCCGCTTCGGGATTCGGGGCCTTCCCGCGCTGCTCCTCTTCAAACAAGGCAAAGTCAAGGGCACCCTCTCCGGCTCGGCCCCCCGCAAGAAAATCGAAGAAATGTTCCAGCGCGCGATTTGAGCGCGGCCATGCCCGTCATCGGCCGCTCGATTGACGAACTGGAGGTCGGCCAGACCGCCACCTTCGTCCGCACTTTTACCGAGGAAGAAGTCCTCGCTTTCGCCGACCTCACCTGGGACCACAACCCCTTTCATACCCACCCCGAGTTCGCCAAGAAAGCCCGCTTCGGCCAGCCCATTGTCCACGGGATGCTCACCGCCGCGGCCTTCACCCATTTCGGCGGCGACTTCTTCCCCGGCCCGGCCATCCTCGCCACCAAGGTCGAGATGCAATTCCTGCGGCCGGTCTTCGTGGGCCAGCCCATCACCTCCACCGCGGAGGTGGTCGAGGTGGACCGTGATCGCGGCTTGATTGTTTACGTGACCACCTGCAAAAACCCCGAAGGCGAAGTGGTGGCGGTGATCACCTGCGAGGGGTATCCAACGGTGGTGGAAGTGGAAGATTCAAATGCGGCAACTTGACAATCTTTTAATCCACCCTTATGCTGGCTTACCTATGGAGTTTTACCCATGAAAGCGCCCGAAGCCGCCCGCCTGGAAATTGCAAGACTGATCGAGCGATTTGATCTCAACTTTGAAGCTTATCACCGTCCCCCCTTTAATGAAGAACAATTGCGCGTTGAATTCATCAATCCGTTTTTTATAGCCCTAGGTTGGGACGTGGAGAACAAACAAGGGACGGCTGAGCCTTACAAAGATGTTATCCACGAAGACGCCATCAAGATCGGCGAAGCGACCAAAGCCCCGGACTATTGCTTCCGGCTTGGAGGAGCGCGGGTATTTTTTCTGGAAGCAAAGATGCCTGGAAAAGGTATCAAGGATAACCAAGTATTTGCTTATCAACTCCGGAGCTATGCTTGGTCAGCCAAACTGCCGCTCAGTATTTTAACAAATTTTGAAGAATTTGCGGTCTATGATCGTTGGAGGAGACCGTCAAAAAATGATAAAGCATCCCATGGACGTATTCTCTATCTTCGTTACACGGAATATCTGGATCATCTTGACGAGCTATATTCTATCTTCTCGCGGGAGGCCGTCCGCACCGGCCGGCACGACCAATTTGCTAATAGCAGCAAGCCCAAAAAGGGCACTTCGGAAATGGATGATGACTTTCTAAAAGAAATCGAAAAATGGCGCAAGTCGCTTGCGGAAAATATCGCTATCCGCAATCTCAAAATAAGTCAACGCGAATTGAACTTCGCGGTTCAAGCCACGATCGACAGAATAATTTTCCTTCGCATCTGTGAAGATCGCGGGATCGAATCGTATGGGCAACTCGAAAAGCTCCAAAATGGCTCCCGGGTGTATCCACGGCTTTTCGAAATTTTCCAAAAAGCCGATGATCGTTACAACTCCGGTCTTTTTTACTTTCGGCAAGAAAAAGGTCGAGCTGATGCCGATCAACTTACCCCTGGCCTTACAGTGGACGATAAACCCCTTAAAGAAATTATACGCAATCTCTATTACCCTGAAAGCCCTTACCGATTCTCCGTGTTTCCGGCGGATATTCTAGGCCAAGTATATGAGAGGTTTTTAGGTAAGGTCATTCGCTTGACCGCTGGGCATCAGGGGAGGGTGGTAGATAAGCCAGAATTTCAAAAGGCCAAGAAAAAAGCCAGCGGGGTTTATTACACACCAACTTATATTGTAGATTATATTGTGCAGCATACCCTGGGCAATTTGCTGGAGGGAAAAACTCCCAAAGAAGTTTCCGGCCAACGAGGTAAGCCGCCGCTGCGCATCCTGGATCCCGCCTGTGGATCCGGCTC
>CAIUDS010000666.1 GCA_903897985.1 uncultured delta proteobacterium | reverse complement strand
CTGCCTATAAAATCAAATTGTTAAAGAGCGCAAAACTAGGTTATGAAACAGCTTCTAATAGTTCTTATAGTTCTTACCAATTCGCACAAGTGCTGGATCATTTCTAAAATTGCATCTTCATTAATTGGAATTTCTGCTCCTGGAAACAAGGCCTTGGATTTTGATGGATTTTTGTAAGCTTGGATTCGGATTACATCTGATCCAGGCCAGTCTTTCTCCGATGGCCTTTTGGCTCTCTCGACATAGGTTATTCGCGCAGTTACTAAGTCGAAATAAAGATTTCCTTTGCCGTTATTGTCTCTTTCCATTTTGCCGCCCCCTTGAATTTTTTTCAATTATACCCCCTCCCCAATTTTCTTGTCAAGCAGAAAATTGCACTTTTGATAGAAATTTGCATTTGCCCATAACTATTTGATAATAAAGCGAATACAATGGATATTTCTTGATGAAATTCTTTGCGTCCTTGCCTACTCCGCCGTAGTAGCTACGGCTACGAAGGCTGGATGCGTCCTTCCTGTCCTCCGTAGCCTCTCCCTGCTCGGACCATCTGTCGGCGAAGGAGGATGCGTTCTTTGCGGTGAAGATTGATTGAAGGGCTTTCCACCGGAAAGCCCGTACCCTTCGGAGATCAAGAAATTCTTCGTGCCCTTCGCGTTCTCTGCCGTGAAATCAAAGTTCCGAGTTTCGTCGTGTCCGTTGTGTCGTCGTGTTTAAAATGAATTGAATTCTCTGCGTCCTTTATTTTTTCAGCGGTTCCAATTCCTTGGTGTCTTTCGGATCTTGGTGGTTCCCATTGATTTATCCGCGTCCATCGGCGTTAATCTGCGGTTCCAATTCTTGGACTTGACAATGGTGGAGGAGAAAAGCTATTCTTAAAGCAGGTCGGAGGTGAGCCATGACGGATAGCGACTGGAAAGAACGGATCTCGATCAAGCCTAAGGTGTGCCATGGCAAGCCCTGCGTCAAGGGCACGCGGATCATGGTCAGCATCATCCTGGATTACCTCAAAGCCGGGGAAAGTTTCAAGAGCGTCCTGAAGCAATACCCGGGGCTTAAGGAGGAAGACATTCTCGCGGCGATTTCCTATGCGGCCCAAGTCAGCGCGTTGCGCTGAATCTCAAACTTCAAATCTCATATCTCATAAACTTCTCCGCGTCCTCATCCGCGTTCATCTGCGTCCATCTGCGGATAAATCAAGATTGAATTCTTTGCGCCCTTCCGCCTTCGCCGACTGAAGGTTCGGACCTGGAGAGGCTACGGCGGACAAGTTGCGGTGAAGATTGATTTGTGGTCAGGCATAAAGCCTGACGCTACCGTAAGTTCCCCAAATCGGGACTCAATAACTCCTTCATCTCCGGCGTGTCCATATTTTCTTTGGTCACCAGATAGACCCCGGTGTCAATCCGTTTCTCAACCGGCTTGCCCGACAAATGCTCCACCATGGTCTTCACGCCCAGGTATCCCATCAGCATCGGGTTCTGGAGCACCAGCGCATCCATCTCGCCCTTCTTGAGCGCCTCCAAAAATTTGTCCGTGCTGTCAAACCCCACAAATTTTACCTTCCCGGCAAAGCCCTCTTCCTGCAGCGCCCGCAGCATGCCAAAGGCCGTGGACAGGTTCGGGCAGAAAATTCCCTGGACGGTAAGCGAGCCATCCGGATCTTTGAAGCTCGAAAGCAGGTTCTCGCTGGCGGTAAAGGCAGTCTCGACTGTGGCGCCTCCGAACTGATTGCTGCTCGCCACCTGAATGTCTGGATATTTTTTGATCGCATCCAGGAATCCCTGCTCGCGTTCGGTCGTGCTGGCCGAGCCTTCCTGATAACGGAGCAAGAGAACCTTGCCCTTGCCCCCGAGCAGTTTGGCCAGATGCTCGCCCGCGAGTTGCCCGCCCTTATAATTATCCGTCGCAACAAACGAAACATAGTCATCACTCTTCAGGCCGGAATCTATAATCACCACCGGAATCCCGCTGGCCACCGCGTTGCTCACGGGCGCGCGCAAGGCCGTGTCATCCAGTGGCGCGAGCACGATCCCGCTCACTCCCCGCGTGATGAAATCCTCCACCACCTTGATCTGGGCCTCCCGGTCATCCTCCTTGAGCGGCCCCTTCCAGATCACCTCCACATTGAGCTCCGCGCCCGCCTTGTTCGCGCCCGCATGAATCGCTTTCCAGAACTCGTGGGTGGTGCCCTTGGGGATCACCGCGACGGTATATTTCTTTTCCGCGTTCGGCCCGGTCTCCGGCTTCTTGCAGCCCGCGAGAACCAGAGTTATCAAAACCAGCGCCATCGCAAAAGTTAGTTTCCGCATACATAGCCTCCAATCAGTTCGGGGCGCGGGGACACGCGTGTCCCACTCATGTCCGCGCACAACTGATATTTCTATACCCCGCCAGGCCCTCCAAGTCAACTTCCTATTTTTCCCTGCCCTTCGAGCCCTCCCCTTAATCTGGTATTCTGGTACCAGAATACCAGATTAAGAAACTTTTTCCGGGTTTGCGCGCTGACCGTCTAACGCTTTTTATTTGTTGAACAATAAGATTTTCAATAGGCCGCGTCCCGCGCTCGGGGAGGCCATCAATCGAAATCGCCATGAGTTGACAAGCTAAGGTCCTGTCCCGCAAATAACTTAACTGGTTTTTCAGTTGTGGTGCGGGCTTCCCGCCCGCAAAGTCAAAAGTTGTCAGGCAAGATGCCTGCGCCGCAATTTATGGGACAGGTCCCTAATAGGGGTCGGACGGTCAGCGGTAGATGTCCTTGACCTCGGATAGCCGGGTCTTGGATAGATAGTCCCGGACTTGGCGATGGACCGATTCCGAAAGCCCACCCAGCAAACATTTCCGCCCCGAGCATACGGTTTTATCCCAAAAGCATTCCTCCGGGACCAGTTTGCCTTCGATTGCCTCATAGATCTCCAGCAGGGTGATCCGGCGGCTGTCTTTGGCCAGCAGGTATCCCCCGGCCGGTCCTCTCACCGCGGAAATCAAACCATGTTTTTCCAGAGTCTGAAGAATCTTCTCCAAATGGCCCTGAGAAACCTTGAGCGCGCCGGCGATTTTATCGCCCTTGATCCGCAGCCCTTGCTCGCGCGCCAATATAGCCAGAGCATGGAAAGCGACCATCCCCGCCTCCGAAATCTGCATAACCTTGCCCATCAATCCCTCCGCTTAATCTGGTATTCTGGTACCAGAATACCAGATTAAGCGG
>CAIUDS010000665.1 GCA_903897985.1 uncultured delta proteobacterium | reverse complement strand
CGCATCCGAAATCGAGGAAGGATTTGCCCGGGAGCGAGGTGAACTTGCTCAAGTTTTCCCGGATCAAGTCGGCCCGGGCGTCCAGTTCCTGATGCCATAGCTTCAGCTTCTCATACATCAAGGGGCAGTGCGCAGGCAGGCTGGCCTCGAACAATTCTTTCCAGCTTGGTCCCGCCATCTCACGCCCTCACTGATTTTGCCGGCGCCAGTTGCGGAAGCCTTCGGGAAAGGTCTTCTTCATGAAGCCGCGGATGAAGACGGCGCCGAAGAGGAACCTTCCGACCAGGAACCCGGTTGACCAGAGGAACGAGTAAGCGGCGACCTGTTCCTTTGAGCCGCATTTGCCGATCTCGGCGAAGAACAGGATGGCGAGGGCCTGGGGCCCGCCGTATCCGCCGACATTGATGGGCAGGAAGTGGGCGTAAAAAATAATGGGGATGGCGATGAGCACGAGCGGGAGGGGCGGGTGCAGCCCGAGCGCGCGGAGCGCGGCGTAATTGGAAATGACCGCGGCGACCACGATGAACAGCCGGATAAAATAGACCGCCAGGTAATGATACCAGCGGGCGATGCTGAAGGTGCGGAGGAGTTGGATGAGGGTCCCGGCCACGAGCAGGACCACGCGGCGGAAACCCTGCTGGGTCACTCCGGTCTGTTGCGAGCGCTCGATCCAGGCCGCCACTTTGGGCTGGAGCCCCGAGTGCCAGAAAGCCAGGTTGCCCAGATAAACCACCCAAAATACGATCATGACCACCAGCCAGGGAATCCCGATCGCCGGCACCAGGCCGGTCTCGAGGTTGTAAATCACCGCGAGGGTGAGCGCGGTGAAGACCGAGGCGAAATCATTGACCACGGTCCAGATCGAGGAACTCACGGCATGGGCCGGGGAAACGCCCTTGCGCCGCCACAGATAAAGCGGGAACAGCACTTCCGCCAGGGGCGCAAGGGTAACCTGGATCACATAGGGCGCGGTCCGCATTTCGATTTTCTCGAAAGCGGTCAACTGGGCGTTGAACCAGGAATAGGCCTGGCCGAAGGAAAAGCTGTCCACCAGGGCGAAGGTGACAGTCATCAGGATGGTGGCCGGGATGAACCAGGCCAGGTTGGCGGTCTCGAGCAACTGGAACATTTTTTTGAAGTCAATGGTGAGGTAGAGATAAATGAAAATAGCCGCGGTGATAATATACGGGATCAACTGATTGGCGAGGCCGGGTTTTTTTATCTGTTCCGGTCCCGGCGCTCCCGGCGCCGGGGAGTTCGGTTCCAAAGCCATGCTCACCTCTTATCGAATTTATTACTGGAACTCATTCTGGGGCAAGTCTTCGGGATTATCAAGTGAGTCGGTGGAGGCGAGGTCAATGCCGTTGGCGATGGCTTCTTCCTTGTAAGATCCCGAGCGCAGCCGGATTTCTCCGTGCGGAGCGACCTTGATGGCGGACTCTCCGATCACCGGGCAGGCCTTCTCGCACCAGCCGCAGCCGTTGCACCGGCTGGGGATGATCACGGGCACGCGCTTTCCCGCGACGGTCTTGAAGACGATGGCGTTGTAGGGGCAGATCTCGTCGCAGATCAGGCACTGTTTGCCCCAGGCATAAACCAGGCAGCGACTCTGGTCAATGGCCGCGGTCCCGAGTTTGGCGTATTTCTTCTCCTCCAAAGAAAGCTCGCGTAGCGCATGGGTGGGACAGACCTTGCCGCAGTCCCGGCATTGCTGCTCGCACCCGGCCAGCCGCATCTCCATTTTGGCCGCGAAAAATCCGGCCAGGCCCTGCTCCAGTCCCTGCAACTGGATCACGCGGGTCGGGCAGACCTTCACGCATTCCCCGCACCGCGTGCAGCGCGCCAAAAATTCCGGCTCGGGCAAGGCGCCCGGCGGCCGGATCAGACTGTTGGGCCGGATGATCGTCTCCGCGGATTGCCTCCCGACCAGGCCCAGCCCCAGGCCCAGCGCGCCCGCGGTGAGAAATTTTCTGCGGCCCAGGCCAATCCCGGTTTCCCGCGCGGGTTTTCCGGAAAAGGAATACTTGATCGCATCCGCGGGACAGCGGTCCTCGCAAAGGTAACACTTCATGCACTCGGGTTCGCGGTCCTTCCAGGTCACCCCCTCCACCGCGCCGGTCGGGCACACCTTCTCGCATACCGCGCAATTGGTGCAGGCGCTCGAGACATGTTTCCCGAGCAGAGGGAAGCGCGAGAAGATGCCCAGCAGCGCGCCGAGCGGGCAGAGGTTCCGGCAGAAGAAGCGCGGCGCGATTGCGCTCAGGCCGATGACGCCGGCGAAGATGCCCAGCGTGAGATAAATCTGGCGGAAGATCGGCGGCTCGAGTTGGAGGTATTCGAGGCTTTGGATGTCCAGTTTTTCAAAGACCGGCCGGAAACCTTTCACCACCAGGTCTGCGCCCGAAACCAGGACCGGATAAAATACGATGGTGTAAATCCTGGTGAGCAGCGGGATCGGGTCCAGGTAATGCGCGAGGTTGATCCCGACCAGCGCCGAAACCAGGACCAGGACCAGAACATAATATTTCAGCCACTGAAGATTCTTTTCCTGCTTGCGCGGCTTCCGTTTCCGATAGACCGCCATTTCGGCCAGGTCAATGGTGGTCCCCATCGGACAAAACCAGCCGCAGAACACCCGGCCCATGACAATGGTCAAAACCAGGGTAATCCCGCCCATCCAGAGCCAGTCAATAACCGCGCGGCCGGTGAGCGCGGCAAGCCCCAGGGCCAGGGGATCAAAACGGACAAAAAGGTCCGAGGGCAGCCGGGCCTGATATGGAAATCTGGCTTGGAACAGCAGGAAAACGAACAACAACAGAAAAACAACTTGACTGGCGCGCCTGACTTTGGACATCAATATATACATATTAACCGGGAATCCGCCGCGCGCAAAGTTGAGGGCAGCCCCCGCGCCGGGGTTAGGGGGACGCTGTAGCGTCAGGCCTTGTGCCTGACCTGGGCAGCCCCCGCGCGCCTCGGCTAGGGCGGTTTCTCCAAAAGATACCTTCGGTTCCGGGGGATATAATCGGGAATGATGAATCTCCGGTATTCGAAGTTTTCAACGGTCACCTTGGAGGGCGGGAAATTCAACAGGCCCGGAAAAGTGATCCGGAACTCGACCTCCCGGGCCGCATACAGAAGATAGAGCCGTTGGCGGTGTTTGCCCGGACCGGGATTGATCCGCTGCCGTCCCGATTCCTCCCGGTCATAGCGCCACTTCCGTCCCTCGAACCAAGCCTGGATTATGGGCATGGAGAAAAACCTTTCCCCGTCGAACCGGTATTGGAACTCTTCGGTGAATTCGATATATTTTATCCGCGGGTCCGGCGGCACCTTCAGGGTCATGGTGAAGCCATTGCCCGCAGTCAACTCCTCCGGCCCCGGATAGACCGCCGCCAGTTCGGTGATCGCCACCGGCCGCTCCCTTCGCTCATAGATCCGAATCGGCCGCGCCAACTTCACCGGCCGGTAACGGCTGTCAATATAATCAAACAGCGCGTCAAGGTTCTCGCCGGGATAGTCCCAAAAATTATCTTCTTCGTTGATGACCAGATATTTAGCCGATCTCTTTTCCAGGGCTTCCAACAGCAGCCGCCGGTATTTCGGATAAAAAATATAGTGGACATCATCCAACGGCAGGTTGGGCGTCTCGCCCACATACGCGTAATAAAGGCTTTTCAGCGGAAACTCGAATTCTCCTTGGCCCCGGTGCTGCTGATAAAAATCCACAATCTCGTGATAGGATCGGTTTTCCTCCGGCGTCATCCTCACCCCCAGCAGTTTCTCCGGAGTCCACACCGGTCCCGTGGAGGGAACAGGAAACCGAATATACTTGCCGCCATACAAAACCATGACCGCCACCAGCGCTTGCGCAACCGATTTCCAAAATCGGAGCGGCCGCAGCGGAGGCGACCAGACCAGGCCGCAGATGATCAGCGCGGGCAGGAATCCAAACTGGACATAGGGAGGGTGGGCCTTGGTGAAAGTCCGCCAGCTCATCAAGACGCCCAGCACGGTCAAGATCGCGATCAGGAACGACCGGGGATGCCAGACGCGCTTGCGGAACCGGAATCCCAGCACGAAACCGATCGCGGCCAGATGGATCAGGGGCTGAAAGTAATAGATCAGGGCTTTCCAGCTCGAGAACGGAGTTGGCATTGACAAGCCGTGGCTCCAGGCCAGGTTGTTGCTTAACACCCCAGCGTATTCCAGATAATTCTTCAGCCAGCCGGTCTTGAAATAGAGCAGGGCAAAAACCGCCAGACTCGGCAGCAGCCCGGCTCCGCTCCAAATCAAAAACTCCATTTTCCCGGCCTGACGGTTCCAAGCGATGATTGTCAGAAAAACGAACGCCGCGGCGGTGAGCATGGTGTAACTGCCCACATCGGGCGAAAAGAAATAGAGTAAAAAGGCGGTCGGGAACATGGTCAGGAATACGCGGGTTTGCCCTTTCGCGAGGGCGTGATACCAAAGCGCAACCGATAAAACCGGCAACATGGTCCGGATCGAGCCGCAATAGTAGATCCTCTCCAAACCCAGGATGATGGACCCGGCCAAAATGAACCAGCGGGAAGACCAGGCGAGCTCGAGCTTTCGCAAAATCAGGATCAGGATTCCCATGCTCAAAATCGGGACGATGATCTCAAAATAGAATTTCACCGCGTAAAGGTTGTTGCCGAGCGGGCCAGTGAACAGGGCGAGCAGGTAATGAAAGAGCGGGCCATACCAGGGATAGAAATCCCGGAACGGGACCTGCCCGTCCCAAATCCGGATGCTGGACATCAGATAAGCGGCGTCGTGCCCGAGGTCGAAACCCCGATCCAAACCTGGAAGCACCAGGATCAAGAGACCCGCGGCATAACCGAGGAAAAAAATCAGTTCCCGCCATTGGGACAGGAAGGACCGGATTTTGGCCGGAGTCCCGGCCACGGCGACGGCCGTCTTGGCCGAAGGCTTGGCCTGGGATCGCTTTCTATTCTTTTTCGGCATCGGATTCCCGGCGATTTTCCCGGATTGGTTTCAAAAAAGGTTCCCGCGTTGAAGAAAACCTAACAAACTATCCCGGCCTTGTCAACGGCCGCGGGCGCCGATTCCAGTCCGCGCCGATTTGAGCATGGGGATTATTTTTAGTATGATCGGAGCCATTCTCAAACCAAGAGGTGGACCATGAATTACTCGACCTTGAATTTTGAAGCGCGCGAGGCGATCGGGATCCTGACCCTGAACCGGCCCGAGCGCATGAACGCCATCAATTACCTGATGCGCGACGAGCTGCGCGATTTTTTCCTGAGCCGGCTCAATGACACGCAGACCCGCGTGATCGTGATCACCGGCGCGGGCAAGGGTTTCTGCTCCGGCCTGGACATCAAGGACTCGAACATCA
This sequence comes from uncultured delta proteobacterium, assembly GCA_903897985.1. GTDB lineage: Bacteria > RBG-13-61-14 > RBG-13-61-14 > RBG-13-61-14 > DRUE01 > CAIYYW01. The sequence goes on along the minus strand of CAIUDS010000665.1, from coordinate 7,705 downwards.
CCAAGCCCGAGAACAACTACACGCCCAAGCTGGCCTATGAACTCCAGCAGCTTTTCTCCGACATCATCGTGTTCATGCGCCGCTGCCCGCAGCCCATCGTCGGGGCGCTCAACGGCGCCGCGGTCGGGGCCGGGCTCTCCATCGCCATGGCCTGCGACATCCGGCTCGCCGCGCCCGAAGCCAAATTCTCCGCGGCCTATATCAACATCGGAACCGGCGGCGCCGACATGGGCTCGTCCTGGCTCTTCACCCGCGCGGTCGGCTTCGGAAACGCCAACCGCTACCTGCTCACCGGCGATTTCTTCGGCGCGGAGGAGGCCTATCGGATCGGTTTTGTCCAGGCTATAGTGCCCAAGGAAAAATTGATGGACGAGGGCCTGGCGCTGGCAAAAAACATGGCCGGCAAATCCCCGCTCGGCCTGCGTCTGACCAAGGAAGCCATCAACCAGAACCTGGGCGCGGCCGGCCTGGAGGACGCCATCCGGCTCGAAGATCGAAACCAGGCGCTCTGCATCTCGCAGTTGGCGGCAATGGCGCAAATAGTTCAAAAGCCGAAATAGGTTGAGCGTCCCCTCGGTTGTTCCTATGATGATGCAACCAAAGATTTGATGCCGCTCACCAGCACATTGAAGCTATTGGAACGATTGGAACTGTCTATAGAAAGGAATGGGCCAATCGCTCTTGAACCGGAAACTTTTTGATATTTCAAATTGGTGATCCTTCTCAATTCTTCGGCCGGGTTAGGAGTTCCATCGGGATCGCGGTATCTTTCCTTATTCTGCTTGGTGCTCAAGCTTCTTAAACTTAGCCCCATTTCAACGGCGGCCAAGTCACCGAGATAAAAACTTTCAAGTTCCTGGCAGGCGATCCGCACCAAAGTATCCGACCGACCGGCATTCCGGCACTTTTTCTTAAGTTCTCGTTTGATTCTTTCACAATCTCCCGAATCCTGGTCGCGCATGACAATAAAACATGAGTTCGGCAGCCTCCATCCTCGAATTCGAAGTTCCATTTTCTTTTCCAAATCTTGCTTTCCTTCGAAGATCAAATACTTGCAATAGATGTCCTCAGACAGAATCCGCGGCAACACGCCTTTCAGCATTTCTTCGGCGGAAGGCTCTTCCAAAAGGAAGACAAGGGTTTTCATTTAGGGTCAACTCCCTCGAACAGGTTCTGTTTCCACAAATAACCCATCTGATCGCCATCTTTCATATAAGCTGCAATCTGCTCATTGTCCTGTGCGCGTTTAATCTGCGTATAGCCTTCTTCTTTGACTAACCAGAACACTTCCTCAAGTCGAATGGCGTTAAGAAAATCAGGTGAATGAGTTGACACAAAAACTTGACCGCCTCGATTTGCATAGTCTCGGAACTCCTCCGCCAACTCCCACAGGAGTTTTGGATAAAGCTGGTTTTCTGGCTCCTCCACGCAAAGCAACGGATGCGGTTTCGGATCATAAAGCAAGGTCAAATAAGCCAACATTTTGATGGTCCCATCGGATACATATTTCGCCAAGAAAGGGTCTTCGAAAGAGCCATCTTGAAACTTAAGCAAAACCCGCCCCTCTTCCGTAGTTTTGGCCTCTACGCTGGAAATACCTGGAACCCTTTTTGCCAAGAGGCTAATAATCTTTTGGAAGACGGGATAATGCTCTTTGTATAAATATTCAATCACCAAAGACAGATTTTCACCCTCCCGCGATAAATGCTCAGCATACCCTGCTTCTTGTTCAGGACGAGCCTGACTGATATGGAAATCAGAAACATGCCAATTTTCGATAAGATTGCCAAGGGCAACGACTGCGGGAAAACGCTCGAACTGAGCAAGTCCCTTGACGGCCAAAATGTCTGGAGACTTCAGACTCTGTTCTTCCCGAATCAGATCTTTAACATCTTTAACCTGGTCCAACTCGTTGGTTACCGCCCATCCTTTTCCATTCGAAAAATCCAGGAAATGCCATGGCGCACCCCTGCTCCCTCGTCGATACCTTAAAATTTCCCTCTCCACAATTGCCTTTCCATTTTCCTCGTTTATTTGTAGAAAATAGGTAGTGACAGGGCTGGCGGGATTATCTTGAAATTTTATTTCGATAACTATGGGGCCTTGAGAATTCCGGCTTCTAACTTCTTGAAAACCGCGACTTCCGCCAAGTTTCATGATGGCAGCATTGACATTGCTGGTTAGCGCATCCTTCAAGAATCCAAACATACTTAAAATTGTGCTTTTCCCCGTGCCATTTGCGCCGACAAAAACGCAAAAATTGGGAATGTCTTCCATGCTAGTATCCTGGAAGGCCTTAAAATTTTGGAATCTAATCGATTGTATTTTCATTTTTAATCCCCCGTCACGAGTTCATCCTGTTACGTTTTGAGAAGCACAATTTCCTTGAAATGCTCGTATTTATTGATCCAATTACGCACATATGAAATAATGAATTTATCTCCTACAAAACCGTGATCATTCGACATAGCGCAACTCCCCGCGGGATTTGAGGAATTCAGAAAAATCCGTCGGCCGGTCCAAGGCAATTAGATGAACCTCCCGGTCCATTGCCATTATCAGATGACCATAGGCGCTGAAAAATTTGTTCGCGGGAACGCCTTTCTCCGCCAAATCGAGGTCGGACTCGGGGCGGGCTTTTCCTTTGGCCCAGGACCCGAACAGATAGACCTCGGTCGCCCCGAATTGCTTCAAGATTTCGACCGCTTTTTTGATTTCCTTTTCGATTGCCTCGTCCATCACATTTATTATTCTACTCCGTTTTCCGGCCCCGGCAAGGCGGGAAAAGATCACCGGGATTTCTTAAGCGGCGAATTTTTGCTATCATTGCTCGCAGGAGTAAATCATGGCGGAAAACCTGAAACATCTTTTCAGCCCGGTGACGATCAACCGGCTTCAACTCAAGAACCGGGCGGTGATGCCGGCCATGGGCACCGGCTACGGCCATCATGACAGCACGGTCAGCGACCGGCTGGTCGCCTACCTCGAACGCCGGGCGCAGGGCGGCACCGGCTTGATCATCACCGAGGTTTGCGCGGTGGACAAGCGCGGCAAAGGGTTCCCGTCCGAGATTGGGATCTGGAAGGACGAATTCATTCCGGGCCTGAAAAAAATTCCCGAGGCGGTCCATCGCTTCGGCGCCAAAGCCGGAATCCAACTCCATCATGCCGGACGCGAAACTTTCAAGATGGTGGCCGGGGATCTTCCGGAGGCGCCCTCGGCGCTTCCCAGCGCGATCCTGAACCAACCCTGCATCGCCATGACGGTCGAGCGGATCAAGGAAATTGTTCAAGCCTTTGCCTCGGCCGCGGCCCGGGCTCAGCAAGCCGGATTTGATGCAGTCGAGATTCACGGCGCGCACGGCTATCTGGTCGGACAATTCCTGTCCCCTTTTTCCAATCAGCGGACCGATTCCTATGGTGACTCGGACGAAAACCGCGCCCGCTTCGCGCTCGAGATTCTGTCCGCGGTCCGGAAAAAAGTCGGGCCTGACTTTGCGGTCCTGATCCGCGTCTCCGCGGACGAGATGATCAAGGGCGGCTACGATCTATCATTCATGGAATGGCTCGCGCCCAAACTGGTCGAGTCCGGCGCGGACGCGATCCATTGCTCGATCGGAGTTTATTCCACGCCCGGCAACCTAAGCATCCCCAGCTTTGACACCGAGCCGGGATTTAATCTGAGCCGCGCCCGCGCGTTGAAGAAAGCGAGCGGCGCGCCGCTGATCGCGGTCGGCCGCATTACCGATCCGCGCTTTGCGGATTCGGCCATTGCGCGCGGAGACGCGGACCTGATCGCATTCGGAAGGCAGCACCTTTGCGACCCGGACTTTTTAAGCAAAGCCAGCCGCGGAGAATTCCAGGACATACGAGTGTGCCTTAGCTGCAACCAGGGCTGCATCGAGCGGCTGAGTTATGAAATGAAATCCGCGACCTGCACCATCAATCCCGAATGCGGAAAGGAGTATCTGGGTCCCATCAAGAAAGCGGAACCCGCCCTGAAAGTCTGGATCATCGGCGCGGGCCCGGCAGGATTATCTGCGGCGCACGCCACGGCCGAACGGGGACACAAAGTGTCCGTGTTCGAGCGCGAGCAAGAGCCGGGCGGGCAGCTTAGAAGCGCGAGCAAGCCCCCGCATAAAGAGGCTTATTTCCAATGGGTCGGTTGGATCACCCGCAAACTTAACCAACTCGGGGTCTCGATCCGGCTGGGACAAAATGTGACCGAGGAGTTGATCGCATCGGGCAAGCCCGACCTGGTGGTTTTGGCCGCGGGCGCGCTCCCGCTCCAGCCGGACCTGCCCGGGATCAAAGGCGCAAATGTCTGCGACGCCCGCGAGCTATTGCTGAGCAAAGTCCCGCTTAAAAGTCCCGCTATAATTCTGGGCGCCGGATATGTGGGCATGGAAACCGCGGACTTCCTGATCGAGCGCGGGATCAAGGTCACCGTCCTGGAAATGGCCGATGCGCTCAAGGTCCCCAACTACACGGCGCACGGCTACTGGCTCCATCGCCGGCTCAAGAAAGCCGGCGCAACCGTTCTGCTCGGCGCGAAGGTGACCCGCCTCGAGAGCAACGCGGTGGTCTATGAACAGGCCGGGACGGAAAAAAAGCTCGAGCCGGCGGCTCTGGTGGTGAACGCGCTGGGCGCGGTTTCGGAAAATTATCTGGCGCCGGTTTTGAAAAAGCTGGGGATTAAATATGTGGCGATTGGGGATGCGAACAAGCCGCGGCGGTTGTTGGAGGCCGTGCATGAGGGATTCAACTTTTTTGAAGAGCAATAAATAACTGCTAGAATTTTAAAGGCGCAAGAGGAGGCGCACCATGATCATAGTGATGCAAAAAGGCGCCGGGGACCAGGAAGTAACCTCGGTGGTGGACCTGATCAAGAAGGCGGGACTGGATGTTCATCTGTCGCGCGGGCAGGAGTTGACCATCATCGGCGTGATCGGGGACAAGACCAAACTGGACCCGGAAGAACTTCAGACCCTGGCCGGGGTGGAAAAGATCATGCATGTCACCGCGGCCTGGAAACGGGCCAGCCGCGATTTCCACCCGGACAACACCAAGGTTGAGCTCGGGCCGCTCAGCTTCGGCGGCGAAAAAATTTCGGTGATCGCGGGCCCGTGCGCGGTGGAGAATTGGGATCAGATTCTGGAGGCGGCGCGCGGGGTGAAAGCCGCGGGCGCGAGCGCGCTGCGGGGCGGGGCCTTTAAGCCGCGTTCGAACCCTTACAGTTTCCAGGGCCTGGCCAAACAAGGATTGGAATTGCTGGCCGAGGCCAGAGCCGAAACCGGGCTGCCGGTGGTGACCGAACTGCTGAGCGAGCGCGACCTGGACCTGGTCGCAGAGTACGCGGATGTGATCCAGATCGGCGCCCGCAACATGCAAAACTTCATCCTGCTCAAAGAGGCCGGCAAGACCGGCAAGCCCATCCTGCTCAAACGCGGAATGGCCGCCACCCTCGAAGAGTTCCTGCTTGCGGCCGAATACATCCTGGCCCAGGGCAATCCTCATGTCATCCTGTGCGAACGCGGCATCCGCACTTTCGAGGACTACACCCGCAACACCCTGGCGCTCAACATCATTCCCATGATCAAGAAGGTCTCGCACCTCCCCATCATCGCGGACCCCAGCCATGGCACCGGCCGCTCCGACCTGGTCATCCCCATGAGCCGCGCCGCCATCGCCGCGGGCGCGGACGGCCTGATTATCGAGGTCCACCCGCATCCGGAAAAGGCCATGGTGGACGGGCCGCAATCGCTCAACTTCGCGCAGTTCGGGGAGTTGATGAAGGAGTGCCGGCCCATTGCCCGGACCCTGGGAAGGAACATGTAAGCATGACCCTGAATTATAAACTCGAGGCCTCCGCCCTGGAAATCCGCGGCGAAAGGCTAAGCCTTTTCCTGGATAAAAGAGCCGGCGCAATTTCACTCTCGCGGCCGGACGGGAAAATCAAGTTTGGTCCCATTCTGTTCCGGGCCGGCTTTTGGCCGAAGCCGCAGGACAAAAAATTTTTCTTCTCCACGGTGGTGCTCCCGGCCGGGCCGGAAATAAAACAAGACCAGGATACCCCGATCGGGAAAGCGGAGCTGATTTCCTGGCCGATAAATTTCGGGCCGTATCAACTGAGCGAAGATATCGCGATCTTTCCGCAAGAGGAATTCGCGCTATTCCGGGTCCGGCTTTCGAATCAAAGTCCGGAACCAATAAAGGTTGACGAGCTTTCCCCCTTTTCCTATCGAGGCGCCGGCGACGGGCTCGAGATGGGCGCCGGATACACGGTCTGGAAATTCTACCGGCTGGGATACCAGTCGTGGAGCCCGAGCGGCTCGATCGGACTGATGGAACCGCAAGCCCGGGCTAGGAATTTCCTGGCCCGGAGGATCGGGCTCGCGCCATATCTTTGGGACCGGCAAAGCGAGTTCGTGTTCAGTTCGGAATATATGGCGGAAATGGTGGAGCCGGAATTGGACTTGGCCTGCCTGCTCGGGTTCATCACGAGCAAGGACCAGACCGGAGTGATCGAAGCCGAGGTCAAATACGAACGGTTCCGCCGGTTCGAGGCAATTTGCGATTGCGAAGGGGTGGAACTGAAAGCCGGCAGCGAGCTGCCCTCGGAATGGGTCATGGCCATGCTCACCGATGCTCCGCGCGCGGGCTCGAAAAAATATTTCGAGCTCTGGGCAAAAGCCATGAACGCGCGGGCGCCCAAACCGCTCGCGGGCTGGTGCAGTTGGTATTATTACTTTAACAAGATCAGCCGGGACAGCTTCGAGCAGAACCTGGAACAAGCCAAACAGTTAAATCCAAAAATTGATTTGTTCCAGCTTGACGACGGTTATCAGGCCGCGACCGGCGACTGGCTGGATTGGAACGGCAAATTCGATCTAAGCCCGAAGCAACTCGCGGACAAAATTCATGAGCAGGGTTTCAAGGCTGGCATCTGGCTCGCGCCCTTCCTGGCCTCGATCTCGTCCGAGCTATACGAAAACCACCCGGACTGGATGCTCAAGAGCAAACGCGGCTGGTCCGTGCTCGGCATGATCAATCCGAGTTGGGAAGGCAAAATCGCGTTCGCGCTCGATGTCACCCACCCCGGGGGTCCAGGCCTGGCTCAAGGAAATTATTGGCAAGCTGGTCCAAGATGCCGGGTTTGATTTCCTCAAATTGGACTTCACCTACGCCGCGGCGCTCCCCGGAAAAAGATACGACCCTTCAATGACCGGCGCGCAGGCTCTGCGCAAGGGCCTTGAAATCATCCGCGCCGCCGCGGGAGAGGAATGCCGGATCCTCGGGTGCGGCGCCCCGCTGGGGCCCGCGGTCGGCATGGTTGACATCATGCGGGTGTCGCAGGACACGGACCGGAAGTGGAAAAATATTCTTGACTTCGCGTTCGGCATTGCGCTCACGCCCTCGATGAGAAGTTGCTTCCAGAACAGCTTAGCCCGCGCGCTCACCGGGGGCCGGCTCTGGACGCTCGACCCGGACTGTCTGCTGCTCTCGCCGGGCAAACATTTGTCCGAAACCGAGCTGAAGAGCCAGCTCACTTTGTTCCATCTCTTCGGCGGCCAGGTGTTCCTGAGCGAGGAAATCTCAAAATTAAATGAAGAACAACTGCGCCTCTTCTCGCTCGCGCTCCCGGTCGCGGACCGCCCGGCCGAGCCCATTGACCTTTTCGAGCGGGAATTCCCGGAGCAGTTTTT
>CAIUDS010000664.1 GCA_903897985.1 uncultured delta proteobacterium | reverse complement strand
CTTGCCGGTCCAGGCGCCCACCGGGCATATGTCCGTCAAATTCAGCGAGTAGGGGTCGTTCACCACCTCGCCCGGGAAGGTTGTGATCAAGGTGCGGTCGGTCCTCCGCGCATCAGTGAGGCACTCGTTTTGCGCGACCTCCGCCATGAACCGGATGCAGCGGTGGCACATCACGCAGCGCTCCTGGTCCAAAACCAGGGTCTCCCCCATGGGCGCCCGTTTCCCCTTCCTGACTTTCTTATCCTTCGGGTCCAGCCGGCTCGCGGCCGCGTCATAAGCCATGTAGTAATCCTGGAGCGTGCACTCGCCGGCCTTGTCGCAGATCGGGCAGTCCACCGGGTGGTTCTTGAGCATGAACTCGAGCGTCGCCTGCTGCGCCTTCTTCACCTCCGGGTTGTCGGTGGTCACGACCATGCCCTCGGCGACCGTGGTGGCGCAGGAGATCTGCAGCTTGGGCATCTTCTCGATTTGGACCAGGCACATCCGGCACGAGCCCTTGATCGTGAGCCGGGGATGATAGCAGTAGTGCGGGATGTAAATCCCCGCGGCCAGCGCTACCTGGAGCACGGTCTTGCCCGGCTCCGCCTCTATCTCTCGACCATTTATTTTAAGCTTCATGCTCATATTTTTTTTAGGGGCGCAGGCACTCCTGCCTGCGCACTTTTTTTCGGAGTGCAGGCACTCCTGCCTGCACACCATATAATTCATTTGAACTCCACCGGATACGCTTTTGCCTGCGGGCAGCCCCGGTTCTTTATATGCGCCTCGAACTCGGCGCGGAACTTCGAGGTGAAAGTCATGATCGGGCAGGCCGCGGCGTCCGCCAGCGGGCAGATGGTCCGGCCCAGCATTTGCTCGCCGACACTATAAAGAACATCAATGTCTTTTATCTCCGCGTCCCCCTCGTGGATCCGCTTGGCGATCTGCGCGGCCCAGCCGCAGCCTTCGCGGCAGGGCGTGCACTGGCCGCAGCTCTCGTGGGCGTAGAAGCGCGCCAGGATCTCGAGCAGCTTGACCATGCAGGTCCCCTCGCCGATCACGATCACGGCGCCGGACCCGAGCATCGAACCGGCCGCGGCCAGAGACTCGTAATCGAGGTTCACATTCTGACATTCCTCCGCGCGCAAAACCGGCGTCGAGCTTCCGCCCGGAATCACCGCCTTTAATTTCATCCCGTCCTTCATCCCGCCCGCGACCTCGGCGATCAGCTTCATCAGCGGGAAACCCAGCGGCAATTCATATACGCCCGGCTTATTGACATGGCCCGAGATGCAGAACAGCTTGGTCCCCGGGCTTTTCTCCGTGCCGTATTTCCGATAGGCCGCCACGCCTTCCTTCAGGATGAACGGGACCGAGGCGATGGTCTCGACATTGTTCACCGTGGTGGGCATGTTGAACACGCCCCGTTGCGGCGGGAACGGCGGCCGGATGCGCGGCTGCCCCCGCTTCCCTTCCAGGCTCTCGATCAGCGCGGTTTCTTCCCCGCACTCGTACGCGCCCGCGCCCCGGTGCACCCAGACCTTGAGGCTGAAATCCTTGCCGAAAATCTTGTCGCCCAGATAACCTTTGGCATACGCCTCATCCAGGGCTTTTTCCAAAATGTCCGCGGGCTCCGCGAATTCACCGCGGATATAAATATACGAATTGTTCGCCTGCATGGCCCAGCAGGCGATGATGATCCCCTCGATCAGCATGTGCGGATCGAAACGCATGATGTCCCGGTCCTTGAACGTCCCCGGCTCGCCCTCGTCCGCGTTCACGCACAAATACCGCGGCCGGCTGTCCTTCGGCATGAAGGTCCATTTCCTGCCCGCGGGAAATCCCGCGCCGCCTCTTCCGCGCAACCCCGCGTCCAAAACCTCCTGCGCAACCTTGCCCGGCTCCATCCCCAAAGCTTTCTCCGCCGCCTTGTATCCACCGGCAGCGAGATAAGTTTCGAGCTTGGTGGAATTCGGTTTCCCCCAGTTGGCGCTTAGTATCTTTGGTAATTCGCTCATAATATTTTCTATTCTCTGTTTCCTCTGTGTCCTCTGTGGTAAAAATCACCGTTATTTTAGTTCAGAAAGAATCTTATCCACCTTTTCCCTCGTCAACGGCCCGTAATACTTCTCATTGACCTGCATCATGGGCGCTTCGCCGCACGCGCCCAGACACTCGACCTTGCACAAGGTGTATTTCCCGTCCTTCGTGGTCTCGCCTTCCTTGATCCCCAGCTTCGACGACAAATAATCGAACAGCCCGTCCGCGCCCATCATGGCGCAGGAGATGTTGGCGCAGACCTGGATGAAATATTTCCCGACGGGCTTCTTGTTGAACATGGTGTAGAAGCTGGCCACGCCGTAAATCCGGGACTTGGGCAGCTCCAAAACCTGCGCCAGGTATTTGATCGCCTCGTCGCTCACATAGCCGAACTCGCGCTGGGCCAAATAGAGCGCGGGCAGAAGCGCCGCCTGCCGCTCCGGGTAGCGGGCCTTGATCCGCTCCAACTCCTTTTTCGCGCTATCGTTAAATTCCAATCCCATTTTTCACCGCAAAGGGCGCAAAGGCCGCAAAGAATTATTTGTAAT
>CAIUDS010000663.1 GCA_903897985.1 uncultured delta proteobacterium | reverse complement strand
TGCTTCCATCTTCATTCTCCCTTTCTAAGCCAATTTTTCGATGGGCTCGACGCCTTCCAAATCGCTCATGGCGCCTTTCAACTCTTTGGCCCACACCGCCTTGACCCGCAGCCCGATGAACACCTTGTCCGGGTTCGCGTTCAAAAGCAGGCAGGCGATGTTCGAGTCCGAGCCGTCAAACCGGACAAAGCACGGGACCATCACCTCGCCTTCCTTCAGCGCGCCCGTTTCCACCGGGTCCAGCCCGAACAGCTTGTATTTACCTTTCACCACCGGCGGGCTGATCACGAAGCAGGTGATCGCGCCGAACTCGGCGACCTCCCGGCGCTCATCCATGATCCGATGGCACCGGCCGCAGATATGCCGCGGCTGCACAATCACCTTGCCGCAGCCCAGGCACAGCGAACCCAGCAGCTTCTTCTGCTTCAGCGCTTGGGTGTATTCCTCCAGCAGCCGCGGGGCCTTCCACCGATACGCCCCCACCTGCCAGTCCCCTTCCACCATCATCGTTTCCGGTCTCTCATCCTTTAAATATGCCATGTTCCTACCTCCTGGGAGTATCGCCCAATACGGTTACGGTAATGTAATTGGTCACCCCGCCCCAGCCGTGCGCAATGGCCTTGTGCACCTTCTTCGGCACCTGGTGTTCGCCGGCCTTGCCCTGGATCTGAAGCGCGGCCTCTAAAATCCGCTGCAACGCCGAACTCCCGATCGCGTTGGTCGCGTTCACCCCGCCCGAAACGCTGATCGGCAACCGGCCGCCGATGTCGGTCTCGCCTTTTTCCATGTGCCGCCACGCGGTCGCGTCGTCAAACAGCCCCAGCCGCTCCGAGAAGATCAGTTCCTGGCTCGGGAACGGCTGATAAATCTCGGCCAGATCAATTTCCTTCTGCGGGTCCGTGATCCCGGCCATGGCATAAGCCTTTTTCGCCGACACTTGGCAGCCCATCTGCTCGCTCGGGTCTATCACGCCCACCCCGCCGTAGTTCTCGCTCTGGAGCTGGTTCTCCTCGTCCGAATACGAGGCCATGCCCAGACACCACGCCGGCTGCTTGCACAGCCGCTTCGCCGTCTTTTCCTCCGCAACCACGATCGCGCTTGCCCCGTCGCTCGCCGGGCAGACATGCCCGTATCTGAACGGGTACGCGATCATGTCGGTCTTGGCGATGTCCGACGGCTGGCAATTAGGCCATTGCAGGTGCGCGTAGGGGTTCTTGGCCGCGTTCCGCCGGGCCTTGGCCGCAACCATGTCCAAATGTTCGATGGTCGCGCCCGAGCGGTTCATGTAAAACTTGGCCTGATAGACCGCCACGCCCGCGGCCGCGCCCACCGCGGTGGTGGCGATCAGGTTCTTCAGGCTCAGCCCGTAGGTGAGGGCGTGGAACAGGTTGCCCATGCCCACATGGGCCAAGCCGGTGGTCGCGCCGGCCTCTTTCGAGTCCGAGTGCTTTTCCCAGGCGACCCCGATCGAGATGTCATACATCCCGCTGGCCACGGTGTAAAAAGCGCCCTGGCCGACCGAGCCGCCGGTGGTGCCGCCGGTGGCGATCCGGAGGGCGGGTTTGCCCGCGCACCCGATCCAGTCGCCCAGCCATTGCTCGGGCTGCGCCACTCCGCCGAACCCCTGCATGTTCCCGGACACGACGCAGTCAACATCCTTCATCGTGATCCCGGCGTCCTCCAACGCGGCATAGACCGCCTCGGCCGCCAACTCGGCGACATTGGTGTCACGCCGCTTGCTGGTGTGCTTGGTCTGGCCGCAACCGATTATCGCAGCATTTCTCCACATGTTATTCGCCTCCTAAAATAATGACGGTGTTCTTCTGCGCGCAGATCCCGAACTGCCCGTGAGCCAGCGCCCGCCGCGCGCCCGCTATCTGGTGCCCGTCGGCCTCGCCCCGGATCTGTTTCACCGCTTCCACCACCCGGACCAGCCCGGTCGCGCAAACCGGGTCCGCTCCCAGCGCGCCCCCGCTCGGGTTCACCGGCAACTCGCCGCAACGGGCCGTGACCCCTTTCTCGAGCAGGTATTTGCCCTTGCCCTCCCGCGCGATCCCGAGCGCCTCATAGATCATCAGCTCCTCGTGCGCGAACCGCTCGGTGACCTCCAGCAGGTCCAACTCCGCATACGGGTCCGTGATCCCGGCCATCTTATACGCCGAGTCCGCGGCCTTTTTCAGCGAGTCAAGACTCAATAGATTTCGGTCCCGCAGATAGGCGTCCTGACAGGTCCCGATCCCCTCGATCCAGACCGGGTCGCAACAAACCTCCCGGGCCTTGTCCTCGCTCGCCAAAATCACCACCGCGGCCCCGTCCGAGATCGGCGAGAACATCAGCTCCCGGATCGGGCTGTAATACATCTTGGAGTTGAGCACCTCGCCGATGCTCACATCCGCCATGCGCCGGTGCGCAAACGGGTTGATCGCGGCGTTGCTCAAATTCTTCACCGCCACCCGCGCCAGGTCTTCCTCCCCCGCCCCATACTTGTCCATATACATCTTCGCCTGGATCGCGGACGCGGAAATGTCGTTCAGCATCCCGAACTGCCGGTCCTGCAACGGGTCAACCGTGTAAAACGATACCTGGTGCGGGTTGAAGGTCCACGCCTGCGTGTGAGCCTCGACCAGCGCAACATCATAGGTCCCGGTCATCAGCTTCATCATCGCGTAAAAAAGCGAATTGGTGCCGTCTTCCTCAACCTTGGACTCGTCCTTTAAGAACGCCCCCACCGCCATGCTCAAAAATACATTGCTGATGGTGCGGCCGTCCAGGAAGTCCGTGGATGAGGTGATCACCGTGCCCAGTTCCTCCCGCAGGATGCCCGCGTCGGCCAGCGCCGCTTTGGCCACCTCGAACACCATGTCCTCCCGCGTCTTTGGCATGTCATACTGATGATGCGACTGGGCGATCCCGATTATGCCGATTTTCTTGCCCATCTGCCCTCCTTTGCGCTTGTTTTTGCTACCTGACAAAAACCTTGCTTTTTGTCATCTTTGCCCGCCCCTATGCAAGCACATCCACCTCAACTTGTCAAGAACAAAATGTTAAAACCTTCGGATGCGCTTTCATCCACAGATTACACCGATTAACACTGATGAGGATAAGAGGATACGGAACATGCAGCTATCCACAGATGACACCAATGCCGCGGAGATAAACGAGGTCAAGGGGCTTGCCCCCTGACCGTCTAACACTTTTTCTTTAGTTTCTTTTGGACTTGATTTCTCTTATTTTTCAAGCTATTATGTTGTATAAATCCAACATAAAGGAGGTAAAGAAGATGAAGCGGGAAAGCAGGTTATTGAAAGAACGGGCGAGG
>CAIUDS010000662.1 GCA_903897985.1 uncultured delta proteobacterium | reverse complement strand
CGGTCTTGACGCCGCTACGGCCCAGGTCATATGCGGCCATCAGCCCGGCCGGACCGGCGCCCACAATGGCGACCTCGACCTCGGTGTCGGACAGGAATTTCTTGTGCCAGGTCTCGACAATCGCCCGGGTAACCATCACATCATTGATCTTCACTCCGCTCATCATGCCTCCTCAAAATTATTAGTCTTCAAACAGCCAGGTCGAGAGATACCGCTCGCCGGTGTCGGGCAGGACGACCACGATCATCTTGCCCTTGTTCTCGGGCCGCCGGGCCAGTTGCACGCCGGCCCAGGTCGCGGCGCCGGACGAAATCCCGACTAAAATGCCTTCCTCCCGCGCCAGCCGCCGCGCCATTTCCCCGGCATCCTCGTTCTTGACCTTGATGATCTCGTCAATCAGCTTGGTGTTCAAGACCTCCGGGACAAAGCCGGCGCCGATGCCCTGGATTTTATGCGGTCCCGGATTGCCGCCGGAAAGCACCGGCGAATCCATGGGCTCCACCGCAACCACTTTGAACCCGGGCTTGAGTCCCTTGATCACCTCGCCGACCCCGGTAAGGGTCCCGCCGGTGCCCACGCCGCTGACCAGGATGTCAACCTTGCCCTCGGTGTCTTCCCAGATCTCCACCGCGGTGGTCTGGCGGTGAACCTCGGGGTTGGCCGGGTTCTTGAACTGCTGCGGCATATAATAATTCCGGTTCGAGCCGAGCAACTCCTCCGCCTTCTTGATCGCGCCCTTCATGCCCTCGGGCCCGGGTGTGAGCACCAACTCCGCGCCGAAAACCTTGAGCAGTTTCCTCCGCTCCAGGCTCATGGTCTCGGGCATGGTCAGGATCAGACGGTAGCCCTTGACCGCGGCCACAAACGCCAGCGCGATCCCGGTGTTGCCGCTGGTCGGCTCGACAATGGTCATGCCCTTCTTAAGTTTGCCGTCCTTCTCCGCGCTCTCGATCAGCGAAAGCCCGATCCGGTCCTTTACGCTCGAGGCCGGATTGAACGATTCCAGCTTCGCCACCAGTTGCCCGGGAAGGTCCGCGCCGATCTTTTTCAAGCGCAGCAGCGGCGTGTTCCCGATCAGTTGGGTCACATCCTCCGCAATCTTCGATCTTTGTTTTCTTTCCAGCGTCATTTGAGATCCTCCTTGATTGTATTAGATTGCTAATCCTGCTCCCGAGATGAACAAAAAAATTACAGGTAATACATGACCGCCTTTTGCTCGAGCAGTTTTTTCTGCTTGGCCACCAATTCCGCCAGGGTGGTCTTGCGCAACAACTCCTCGATCGTTTCCGACACCAAGCTCCAGAATTCAAACGCCACGCAGCCATCCGAGCGCGAACAGCAACTCGGATCTTTCACGCAGTCCACAAACGCCGGCGGACCCTCCAGCGCGACCAGCACATCCTCCACCGAGATCTTCTCAACCGGCTTGGCCAGAACATACCCGCCCTTGGCCCCCCGGATGCTGCGAACCAGGCCCGCGCTCTTCAAGCCCACCAGCAGATTGTCCAGATACTTCTTGGAGATTTGCTGGCGGTCCGCGATGGACTTGACCAGGACCGGGCCCTCGTTCTGAAACATGCCCAAATCTATCATGGCCCGAAGCCCATAACGAATTTTGGTCGAGATTTTCACCTTATACCCCCCTTTGTTAAGATGTTTCCTTCACTTTTTTTAACCGGATGATAATTTGAGCTTTTCATGATGTTTTTTTGCTTTCCCGTTTCATATTAACCTAACTCTATAGACATAGTAACAAATGAAAATGGGTTTGTCAAGGGAAATTTTTAATTGGGGCCATTAAATTGGGGGCAGGGCTTCAGATCTCAGTTAAGCGGATTCAGGAAGGGTCGGTTTCGGAAATGATTTTTTCCAATTGGGCAACCAGTCCCGGCAAGTCGGTGGCGATGGTCTGCCAAACTTGTCTGAAATCAATATCAAAATAGACATGGATCAGCCGATTCCTCATGCCGATGATCCGGGG
>CAIUDS010000661.1 GCA_903897985.1 uncultured delta proteobacterium | reverse complement strand
GTTGGGAGATGTCACTGATGGCCAATGGGGATTTATTGACAAGACCGGGAAGCAAGCCATCACTCTGACCGAGGAATACTATAAGGTGTTTGACTTTCATAATGGCTGGGCGCAAGTTAGCGATCTTATATTTATTAGCTATATAGACAAGACCGGAAGGGTGGTCTGGCAGCCGTTCAAATAAGCTGCCGATTACAAATTGCCGATTCTCAAAAGGAGGGATAAGAATATGAAAAAATTGGTTGGAGTTGTTTTTCTGCTGGCGTTCTTGGTCAGCGCCGGCCTCCGGGCGGAAGAGCCGGCGGCTCTGTTCCCGGTCAAGAAGGACGGCAAGTGGGGATACCTTGATAAAACCGGCAAGATCGTGATCAAGCCGCAGTTTGAT
This sequence comes from uncultured delta proteobacterium, assembly GCA_903897985.1. GTDB lineage: Bacteria > RBG-13-61-14 > RBG-13-61-14 > RBG-13-61-14 > DRUE01 > CAIYYW01. The sequence continues at coordinate 3,230 of CAIUDS010000661.1, read as the reverse complement.
AGAGCCGAACCTTTTTTTGAGGGATTGGCCGTGGCATGGATGAACGATCTGGCTGGATTTATAAACCCGGCCGGGAAGTTTGTGATTCCGGCCAAATTCCGAGGCCGGCCCTTCTACTTTTCCGAAGGCTTGGCTTTGTATTCGGAAACTGACCGGAGTGAAACCCCGGATTGGGGAAAGGAGAAGTATGGCTATCTGGACAAGACCGGCAAGCTGGCGGTCAAGCTCCAATATTATGACGCCCGAGCTTTCTCCGAGGGGTTGGCTGCGGTTCAGGTTGGCAGTGAGGACGGCAAATATGGATATATAGACAAGACCGGCAAGATGGTGATCAAGCCCGAGTTTGACCCTACCTATGAATTTGGGGAAGGCCTGGCCGCGGTGGAATCAAATGGCAAATGGGGTTTCATTGACAAGACCGGCAAGTTCGTGATCTCGCCCCTTTATGAATACGCCGGTCGGTTTCGGGAGGGCCTGGGCAATGTCACCAAAGGCGGGCTTTGCGGGTATATAGATAAAACCGGCAAAGAAGTTATCCCGTTCCAATTTGGCGAAGGTTATCCCTTTTACCAGGGATTGGCCTCGGTAACCGTCAAGGAAAAATACGGGTTCATAGATAAAACCGGAAAAGTGGTGATCGAGCCCAAATATGATTATGTGGGATTCATGGAATCGGAGGTCACCTATTTTGAACTGAATGGAAATCGGGGCCTGATGGATCGCGCGGGAAAAATCGTGGTGGAGCCCAAGTTCAGTTTCATTGATAATTGTTCCCGTGGGGTCTGTCGCCTTACCGAAGGGCTTATGGAGGGTTATATAGACTATCAAGGCAAAGTCATCTGGGCGCCCAGCGAATAGGATTTCAGATTTCAAAACGGAAGCTCGGGCCTTGGCGGATTGCAGATAGCTGCCGCCTGTGTTATAGAATTGGTAATCAAGGTTGAGGAGGCAGTTGATGGATAAGTTGTTATTGTTGTCCGGGACTAAAATTGCGGAACTGATCCGCAAAAAGGAACTGAGTTCGACGGACGCGATGGAGATTCACATCCGCCAGATCCAGAAGGTGAACCCGGTGATCAACGCGGTGGTGAAGGACCGGTTTGAGACGGCGCGCGCGGAAGCCAGGGCGGCAGACGCGCTGATCCGGTCCCAGGGGAGCGAAACGCTCCCCCCCTTCCACGGCGTGCCCTGCACGATCAAGGAATGCTTCGCGCTCACGGGCATGCCCAATGCCTCGGGCATGGTCTCGCGCAAGGACCTCATTTCAAAGGAAGACGCGACCGCGGTGGCTCGGGTGCGCCAGGCCGGGGCCATCCCCATGGGCGTGACCAACACCTCGGAACTGTGCATGTGGTACGAGTCCTATAACAAGGTCTATGGCCGGAGCAACAACCCCTACAATCCCGGGCACATCGTGGGCGGTTCTTCCGGCGGCGAGGGCGCGATCATCGCCGCGGCAGGCTCGCCATTCGGGATCGGCTCGGATATCGGCGGCTCCATCCGCATGCCCGCGTTCTTTAACGGCGTTTTCGGACACAAGCCCACCGGCACGCTCGTTCCGGCAACCGGCCAGTACCCGACCGCGGAAAACGAGGCGCTCACCTATCTCGCCACCGGCCCGCTCGCGCGCAGGGCGGAGGACCTGATGCCCATCCTGCGCATCATTGCCGGCCCGGATGGCAAAGACCCCTATACCCGCGAGTTCAAGCTCGGCGATCCCGCCAGTGTCAAGATCAGCGGGCTGAATGTGATCGCCGTCCCGGACAACGGTGCCCACAAGGTCAGCGCGGACCTGAAAGCGGCGCAGCAAAAAGTCGCGGATTACCTTGCGAGCAAAGGCGCGGCGGTGAAGACCATGCATTTTGAAAAGCTCAAGAGTTCCATTGACATCTGGTCGTCCAGCATAGATCACGAGACCAAGACCCTGTACCGAACCCTGCTGGGAGACGGCAAGGATATCTCTCCGGTCTGGGAATTGCTCAAGTCCGCGTTCGGACTTTCCGACCACACCCTGCCTTCCATTGTCCTGGCTTTGATCGAAAACCTGCCCCGGATGATGCCCGCGCGCCTGGAAAAATTTGTGGAAATGGGGAAACAGTTGCGGCAGGAACTAATCGAGGCCATCGGCCCGAACGGGGTGATGCTCTATCCGCCTTTTGCCAATGCGGCGCCCAAGCATAACGCGCCGCTGTTCAATCCCTTCAAATACGCCTACACCGCCATCCTCAACATCATGACCTTCCCGGTCACTTGCGTCCCGCTCGGACTCAACAGCCAGGGGCTGCCCCTCGGGGTCCAGGTCGCAGGCATTCCCGGGAATGACCACTTGACCATTGGCGTTGCCTTGGAGCTGGAAAAAGCCTTGGGCGGATGGACGCCGCCGAAGCTGGCGCAAAGCTGACCGGCCGGGTTTACGGCCCGGGCAGGATTGACTTTCCTTAAATCATCTACATAGTAAAAGTTAAAGATGACGGAGCAACATAAAGTGATCATTCGCCGTTGCCCGGATTACAATAACCCGGACCTGATCAGGGGCATTGTTTCCGAGGGCTTGGAGGAATTGGGCGCCAAACCCTTTGGCAAGGTCTTGCTCAAGTATAATCTGGTCTTTGCGCACGAGCGCTTTGGCCGCCATGCTTATACCAACCCCCGAATATTGGAGGCGATCATTGATGTGCTGGCCGCCCGGCCGGAGGTTGAGAAGATCATCCTGGGCGAGAGGTCCGGAGTGTATGTCCCCACCCGCTACTATTTTGCGGAGGCCGGTTTCCAATACCTCAGGAAAAAGCCCAAAGTGGAAGTCTGCTTCTTTGACGAGGATAAGCTGGTGGAGGTCCCGCTGGCAAAGGGCGGCTTCCACAAAAACCTGCGCTTCTCCCAAACTCTGATCAATGCGGACTACAAATTTTATGCGCCCAAGCTCAAACACCATGTAACCACCCGCCTCACCTGCGCCTTGAAGCTTAACATCGGCATTTGCGACCAGAAGGAGCGCCTGTGCGGTCATGACTGGCATCTGGAGGAAAAAATCGCGGATCTTTACGAAATCGGCCATCCTGATTTCGTGGTGGTGGACGCCGTGGATATCGGACAACAAAATGAAATCTTCGCCAAGCCGCTGCGACTGGGCGCCATCATGATGGGGACCTCGGGCGTGGCCATAGACTCGGTGGGCGACGGCAAGCCCGGGGCGGCCAACGTACGGCGGACACTGGGTCTCGGCCCGGGCT
>CAIUDS010000660.1 GCA_903897985.1 uncultured delta proteobacterium | reverse complement strand
TCGGTCCAAAATGAGTTTACTGGAACTCGCGGAATATCTCAAGAACGTTTCGAAGGCCTACGGATTCAACTTATGTCCCTGGTCTATGAGGTTTTTCAGCCATTGGCCGAGGAATTGGTTCAATTCCCTTCTCGCCCGACCCAAAACCGCGCAAATAATCGAATCTATGGGAAATCTTCAAGCCGTTCAGGAATTATCAGCTTTCGCGCGGATTCATCAGAAGGTGGAAGCGCGGCTTTTTGCGTGGCGACGGAAAATGTGGTAAGGTGAAAAATAGTGGTTGAAAGGACTCGAAAGAAATAATTCTTAACAAAGGAAAGGCAAATGCTGGAGCAAGCGGATCTGAAAAAGAAGGTGTCCAAAGAAGAATTCCATAAGCAGTTCTCCCTGGCGCAGCGCAAGCTGATGGAGCTGCAGAAGACCCTGTGGGACGCGGGTGTGCCGGTGGTGATCGTTTTCGAGGGATGGGACGCCTCGGGCAAGGGGAGCATGATCGAGAAGCTGGTTAGCCGTCTCGACCCTCGCAATTTCAAGGTCTATCGGACCAAGGCCCCGACGCCGGAGGAGCAGTTTCGGCCGTTTTTGTGGAGGTTTGCCACCAAGATTCCGGGCAAGGGGAGGATGGCTATTTTTGATCGGAGCTGGTATGGCCGGGTCTTGATCGAGAGGGTGGACAAGTTGCTCAAGAAGAAGCAATGGGGCATGGCCTATCATGAGCTCAAGTGCTTTGAGCGGCAGCTCGCGGATGACGGCTATGTGATCATCAAGTTCTGGCTGCACATCTCGAAGAAGGAGCAGAAGAAGCGGTTCAAGGAATGCGAGAAGGATAAATTCCAGTCCTGGAAGATCGAGAAGGAGGACTGGCGGCACCATAAACAGTATAAGAAATATTATCAGGCGGTTGAGGAGATGCTGGAGAAGACCAGCACGGCCTGGGCGCCCTGGACGGTAGTGGAGTCCACGGACCGTCATTTCCAGACGCTCAAGATTTTTAACACCATTATCGAGTCCTGCCTGAAGGGCCTGGACCAGAAGCAAAAGCGCAAGGCCAGCGATCAGGTGCCGAGCACGACCACGGAAAAGATCACCGCGCACACCCACCCTCATATCCTGGACAAGGTCAACCTGAAGCTGAAGCTCTCGGGCAAGAAATACGAGAATGAGCTGAACAACCATCAGAACCGGCTGCGCGAACTGGAGCTGGCTATCTATAACCGGCGCGTGCCGGTGGTGGTGGTCTATGAGGGATGGGATGCGGCCGGCAAGGGCGGCAACATCAAGCGGCTGGTGAACCGTCTGGACCCGCGCGGATACGAGGTGATCCCGATTTCGGCTCCGAACCAGGAGGAAAAGATCCATCCGTATTTATGGCGGTTCTGGAACCAGATTCCCAAGGCCGGTCATATCAACATTTTTGACCGGAGCTGGTATGGCCGGGTGCTGGTCGAGCGGGTAGAGGGATTTTGCCAGGAGTATGAATGGCGCCGGGCCTATCAGGAGATCAACGAGTTCGAGGAGAGCCTGGCTAATTACGGGACCGTGCTGGTCAAGTTCTGGCTCCATATTTCGGAGAAGGAACAGCTCCGGAGGTTCAAGGAGCGGGACACCACGGATTACAAACGCTGGAAGCTGACGGAGGAGGACTGGCGGAACCGGGGCAAATGGTCGGATTATGAAGAAACGGTTCTGGATATGCTGGAGCGGACCTCCACTACTTATGCCCCCTGGATTATCGTTGAAAGCGAGGACAAGAATTGGGCCCGGGTCAAGAGCCTGAAGGCCCTATGCGCGGCCATTGAAAAGAAGCTGGACGGAAAGTAAGGGCCGGCGCTATATCCCCCCTGGGCGTCACTCCTTTTGGGTGACGGGGAGCGGTCAGGCCTAACGCCTGACGCTGCTCGCAGCCGGGAAATCAAGGCCGCTTTTGGTAAAATCTCCCAAACCGGGTATCATTAAGAGATAAAGGATTTCCAGAGGATTCGGGGGTCGAGCGCCGTGTTTCCGATTGCCTGAGAATATAAAATGAGCACAGATGCCAGCCAGGACTTGAACCAGGACCGCGGCCAGGTCTTTGATTTGGACGATCCCGGGGTGTTGCTCAACCGCGAGTTGAGCTGGCTCCGGTTCAATGAGCGGGTCCTGGAAGAGGCCCTGGACCAGAGCCACCCCCTCCTGGAGCGGGTCAAGTTCCTGGCCATTTTCGCGAGCAACCTCGACGAGTTCTTCATGGTCCGGGTCTCGGGCCTGCGCAGGCAGGTGGCCGCGGGGATCCAGGAGCCGAGCAATGACGGTCTCACCCCCTCGGATCAATTGGTGGAAATCCGGAAGGCCCTGCTCGGGCTGCTCCAGCGCAAGAACGACTGCTGGAAAAACGAGCTGTTGCCCAAGCTGCGCCAGGCCGGGGTGGCGGTCCTCGATTACCCGGAATTGCGCAAGAAGCAAAAGGAATTGCTCCGGAACTATTTCGAGGAGCACATCTATCCGATCCTGACTCCGCTCGCGTTTGACCCGGCTCATCCCTTCCCGCATATCAGCAACCTGAGCCTGAACCTGGCGGTGGTGATCAAGGACCCCAAGGCCGGCGGGGAGCGCTTTGCCCGGATCAAAATCCCGGAAGAACTGCCGCGGCTGGTGCCGATCCCGGACGAGGAGCAGGCGGACTGCTATGACTGCGGGGACCTGATCAAGGCCAAGGTCAATAATTATGTTTGGGTCGAGCGGGTGATCATGTCCAACCTGGACCTGCTCTTTCCCGGCCTCAAGACCGGTGCGGTCTTCACCTTCCGGATCACCCGGGACGCGGACCTGGAGATTGAGGAAGACGAAGCCGGGGACCTTTTGAGCACGATCCAGGAGGGGATTGACAACCGGGAATTCGGCCAGACCGTGAGACTCGAGCTGGACCCGGCCATGCCCGATCGGATCCGGGAGATTTTGATCCGAAACCTGAACATCGCCCCGTACCTGGTCTATACCGAGGACAACCCCATCGGGATGGCGGACTTGTGGGAACTATGGAAGACTGACCGGCCGGACCTGCGGGACCCGTCCTTTATCCCCAACCTGCCCCGGGCGATCCCTCGGGGGAAGAGCCTGTTCGAGGCGATCCGCAAGCAGAATATCCTGCTCTATCATCCCTATGACAGCTTCATGCCGGTGGTGGAGTTTGTGCGGGAGGCCGCCAACGACCCCCAGGTGCTGGCCATCAAGCAGACCCTGTACCGGGTGGGGACCAACTCGCCGGTGGTGGAGGCGCTCAAGGAGGCGCGTCGGAACAAAAAGCAGGTGGCGGTCCTGGTCGAACTCAAGGCCCGATTTGACGAGGAGAACAATATCGCCTGGGCGCGCGCGCTGGAGGACGAGGGAGTGCATGTGGTCTATGGGGTGATCGGTCTCAAGACCCACGCCAAGGTCTGTCTGGTGGTCAGGCGGGAGCCGGCCGGGATCATGCGCTATGTTCATCTCAGCACCGGCAACTATAATACGGTGACCAGCCGGATCTATACCGATTTGGGGATGTTCACCTGCGACAAGGACCTCGCCTCCGACGCCTCGGACCTGTTCAACTCGCTCACCGGCTATTCGCAGAAGGAAAAATACAAGAAACTCCTGGTCGCTCCCCAGCAGATGCGGCAGGAGATTTTGACCCGAATCGAGCGCGAGATTAAGCGGCGCCAGGAGCATGGGGACGGCTATCTGGCCTTCAAGAACAACGCCCTGGTGGACAAGAAGGTGATCAAGGCCCTGTATCGGGCTTCGCAGGCCGGGGTCAAGATTGACCTGCAGATCCGCGGGATCTGCTGCCTCCGGCCCGGGGTGCCCGGCTTGTCCGAAAATATCACCGTCACCTCGATCGTGGGGAGATTCCTGGAACACTCCCGGATCTACTACTTCCGGAACGGGGGCGAGGACGAGGTCCTTTCCGGGAGCGCAGACCTGATGCCGCGGAACCTGGATCGGCGAGTGGAAATCCTTTACCCGATCACGGACCCGCGGCTGAAGCGGATGGTGGTGGAAGAGATCCTGTTCACGCATCTCAAGGACAATGTAAAAGCCCGGAAGCTCCTGCCCGACGGGAGCTATGAGCGGGGGACCCCGGCTCCGGGCGAGGAAAAGCTGAACACCCAACTCTATATGATTGAGCGGCGGGGGGAATTAGGATAAGACCATGACCGAAATCCGGCCGGGCCAGAAACTTGAGCGCTTTGCCGCGGAGAGCTTGCTCTCCCAGCTCGAGGCCCTGCTCAAGGAGATTGACGGGGTGCTCGAGGCTAAGGACCTCGAGCATGTGCACCGGATGAGGGTGGCCTCGCGCCGGCTCCGGACCCGGCTTAAGCTCTTTGAAAGCTGTCTGCCCGGGAAAAAGGCCTCGGAATGGCCGCGGGAAATGAAACGGATCACGCGCGCGCTCGGCAAGGCTCGGGACAAGGATGTCCAGATCAAGGTGGTCAAGGAGTTCCTGGCGAGCGCCTCCGCCCGGGATCAACCCGGGCTCAAGCGGCTCCTGCTTCGCTTCGCGCAGAGCCGGATCCGGCTCCAGAAACGAGTGGTCAAGGCCATCTCCCAATTCCGCGAAAGCGGCGTGGTTCAGGACATGGAAGGGGCGCTCCGGTCGCTTCGGATTCGTGGCCGACTGCTCGAGAACGGCTCAAGCTCGGCCGAGGTCCACCGGGCCGCGCAACAGGCGGTTTCGGCCGAGCTTGAGGAAATGCTGAGCTACGAGCTTTATGTGCATCAGCCGGACCGGGGAGCGGAACTGCACGCGATGCGGATTGCGGCCAAATACCTCCGCTACACCATGGAGACTTTTGGGCCGGAAATTCCCGGCGAGCTCCAGGAATATATCCAGGCCGCCAAGCGCATCCAGGACTTGCTGGGAGAGCTGCATGACTCGGAAGTCTGGATCCAGGCTTTGCCCAAATTCTTCGAAAAAGAGCACGCGCGGGCCGTCGAATACTTCGGCCACAGCAAACATGTCTCGCGGCTCAAGCCCGGGATGCTGGCCCTGGAAAAAGACCGGAAGCGCAAGCGCCAGGAGGCCTTTAAGGAATTCGGGTCTTTTTGGGAGGAAATCCAAAAGCAGGATTTGTGGGGAAGGCTGCTCCGGGAAATGTCGGCCCTGATCCCGGTTCCCGATCAGCCGGCGGCCGGGACCGGAGCTAAGCCTCTGGAAAAGGAAACCGCGGGATGAAAGTCGCCCTGATCGGAGATGTTCACGCCAACCTGCCGGCGCTCGAGGCCGTGCTCGAACACGCCAAGCGCTACGGGGTGGACGAAATCTGGAACCTGGGGGATTTTGTCGGATACGGCGCGTTCCCGGACGAAGTGGTGAAAAAGCTCAAGAAGCTCGGCGCGATCAGCGTGATCGGGAACTACGACCGGAAGGTGCTCAAAGTCAAGGAGAAGAGCGAGGACTGGCAGAAGAGCAAGCACCCGCTCAAGTATTTCTCCTTCCGCTGGACTTTTGACCAGCTCTCGCGCGACAGCCTCGAGTATCTAAGGGACTTGCCCCTCGAGCGCAAACTCGAAGTGGCGGATAAGAAAATACTTTTGGTCCACGCCAGCCCGGAGTCCATCAAGGAGCATCTGGATTCCGAGACCCCGGAGAAGCGGCTCAAGGAGCTGGCGAAACGGGCCAAGGCCGATGTGGTAGTCTGCGGCCATTCCCATCGGCCTTTTTTCCGCGAGGCCGACAATGTCTTTTTCATCAATCCCGGGAGCGTGGGCCGGTCCGACCTGGGCGACCCGCGCGCCTGCTATGCCATTCTCCAGATCAAGCCGGGGTCGTTCCAGATCCATCATCAC
>CAIUDS010000659.1 GCA_903897985.1 uncultured delta proteobacterium | reverse complement strand
GGACAAAGGGATCAACCAGGAAAAGTGGGAAAAGCAAGTGGCGCAAGACCTGCTGATCCGGAAAACCCTGGACACGGTTTTTCAGTATCAGGTTTATCTTTCCGATGCGGAATTAAAAAATTACTATGAAAAGAACTACAAGTCCTTGACGCTTGCGGAGCGGGCGCGGGCTTTCCAGATTTTGCTCCCGGACGAGCCGCAAGCGCAGGAGACGCTGAATCAACTCAAGGCCGGCGCCGATTTCAAGGAACTCGCCCGCAAATATTCCAAAAGCCCGGAGGCGCGGAACGGTGGAGACCTGGGATGGGTGGAACGGCAGCAGTTGCCCCAGTTCCTGGGAGACGCCATTTTCGCGCTCAAGCCCGGAACCGTGTCGGACCTGATCAAATCGCCCTTCGGTTACCACATTTTGCTGGTGGAGGCGAGATCGGAGGCGCGGCAGCTGAACTTTGAAGAGGCCAAAGGCCAGATCCAGAAAGCGCTTTATGCGGAGAAGAGAAACGGCCTTTATATGAATTGGATCCGGGCGCGCTGGAAAGCCAACCGGATCAAGATAAACTATCAACTGCTCTGAATTCGCGGAGGTATGATGATGGGCAAAAAATCGGTCTGGGGGATAATTTTTCTGGCGCTCTTAATGAGCTTTTCCGCGGCCGCGGAAATCGCGGACCGGATTGCGGCGGTGGTCGGCAACCAGGTCGTCACCCAGAGCGAACTGGACCGCGCTTATGCCGGCGATGAGTTGGGAATCCTCAAAGGCTCATCCGGAACCGCCGGCTCGCTTTCCAAACGCGACTACCTGGACAAGATGATCGAAAAAATGCTGATTGACCAGGAAGTCAAAAAACAGGGCATTTCCGTCAGCGTGCTCGAGGTGGAGCAGGCCATTGAAAAAAAACGGGCGGAACTGGGAATGGACCAGGAGGATTTTCTGCATACGCTGCGCAACCAGGGCCTGACCCTGGACCAGTACCGCGAGCAAACCCGCCAAAGCCTGGTCCTGGCGAAGTTGGTTTCCAAAGAGGTCCGCTCGGAAATAGAAATCTCCGACCAGGAAATCCAGCTTTACTACCAGCAGCATCAGGCCGAGTTCAAGGCTTCGGAAAAAATACATTTTTATCACCTGGTCGTGCGCGCGGGCGAAGGGGCTCCGGAAAAAATCAAGAAGGTCCAGGACGAATTTTCCCAGGGGGTCGCTTTTACGGAACTGGCCAAGAAGTATTCCGAGGGCGAGGAAGCGGCAAAAGGGGGAGACCTGGGCTGGGTTGAAGTGAATTATCTCAAGCCGGAACTAGCCGGGATTCTGGAGAAGGTGGGGATCAATCAGCTCAGCCCGGTGTATCAGGATGAGGTGGGCTATCATTTGTTCTGGGTCCAGGGCCGGGAGCAGGGCCTGCCCCAAACCCTGGACCAGGTCAAGCCGGACATTCAACAAATCCTGGAGCGCAAACAATTCGAAGAACGGTATCAAATCTGGCTGGAGCGGCTAAGAGCCAAGGCTTATGTGGAAATCAGATTATGAAGGCGATTTGCCTGACCATGGGCGACCCCGCGGGGGTTGGCCCGGAACTGATCATCCGCCTGCTTGACCGGCTTCGTCCCGGCCGGCTCCCGAACCTGATCCTGATCGGAGACGAAAAAGTCCTGCGTCGCGCAACTCTTCGGTTGGGCGGACCACAGGCGAAAAATTGGCTGAAAAACGCGCAATTCCTGGAACCGAAAAAAATATCCAGCTTGAAACCTCTCAATATCCTAAGCCTGAGCCGGCTTTCGCCCGACCGGCTTTGCGAGGAACGCGGAAGCAGAAAACACGGCCGGGCCAGTTGGGATTACATCGAGGCCGGGGTGAAACTATGCCGGTCCGGAGTCTGCGCGGGCATGGTGACGCTGCCGGTAAATAAATCGGCGATGCTTAAAGCCGGCTGTCCCTATCCCGGGCACACCGACCTCCTCGCGCACCTGGACGGCAACCAGGCGGTGATGATGATGGTCCGGGAGCGGCTCCGGGTGGCCTTGCTCACCCATCATATCCCCCTCCGGAAGGTGCCGGGGCAAATTGCCAAGGGCAAAATATTGGCTATTTTAAAAATCATGGATCAAGCCTTGAGAAAAGATTTCCGCATCCGCAAACCGAAAATCGGGGTGCTCGGGCTTAACCCTCATGCGGGCGAGGCCGGCGAACTGGGGGATGAGGAAATCAAAATCATCGAGCCGGCCATCAAGCAGGCGCAGGAGCGGGGCATCGCGGCGTTCGGTCCCATTCCGGGCGACACGGCTTTTTCCCGCGCCGGCAAAGGCGAGTTTGACGCCTTGCTGGCCGCTTACCACGACCAGGGCCTGGCCCCGCTCAAGGCGCTCGGGTTCGAGCGGGTGGTCAATGTGACTTTGGGCTTGAGCTTTGTCCGGACCTCGCCTGGACACGGCACGGCCTATGACCTCGCCGGGCAGGGAAAAGCGGATCCGCGCAGTTTGCGGGAAGCCTTTGCCCTGGCTCGACGTCTAATCCATAATCGGAACCAAAGTCATGGCGGAAGATAAAATCATCATCCGGGGCGCGCGCCAACACAATCTGAAAAATCTGGACCTGGAAATCCCGCGCAATAAACTGGTAGTGATCACCGGGCTTTCCGGCTCGGGAAAATCCTCGCTGGCCTTTGACACGCTTTACGCCGAGGGCCAGCGCCGCTATGTGGAATCGCTCTCGGCCTATGCCCGGCAGTTCCTGGAGCTGATGAGCAAGCCGGATGTTGACACCATCGAGGGCTTAAGCCCGGCCATCAGCATCGAGCAGAAAACCGCGAGCAAAAACCCGCGCTCCACCGTGGGCACGGTCACGGAAATTTACGATTACCTGCGCCTCTTGTTCGCGCGGGTCGGCCATCCGTTCTGCTACAATTGCGGCAAGGAAATCAAGAGCCAGAGCGCGACCGCGATTGTGGACCAGGTGCTCGCGCTTGCGCCCGGGACCCGCTTCGCGGTGCTCGCGCCCATCGCGCGGGGCCGCAAAGGGGAATACCGCAAGGAGTTGGACCAGCTCCGCAAGTCCGGGTTCGTCCGGGTCAAGGTGGACGGCAAGGTTTATGACCTTGCCGAAGACATCGCGATGGACCGCAACAAGAAGCACACCATTGAAGTTTATGTGGACCGGCTGGTGCTGGACCCGGAGAAGATCAAAACCCGCCTCGCCGACTCGATCGAGACCGCGCTCAAGCAGGCCGACGGCCTCGTCCGGATCGAACTGGTGGATTCCAAGGAGGTCCTGACCTTCAGCGAAAAGTTCGCCTGCCCGGACTGCGGCGTGAGTTACCCGGAAATCTCGCCCCGGCTCTTCTCCTTCAACAACCCCTTTGGCGCCTGTCCGGAATGCGACGGCCTCGGAACCAAAATGTATTTCGACCCGGAACTGATCGTGCCCAACCCGGACCTTAGCATCCGCGAAGGCGCCATCGCCCCCTGGTCCAAGCGCGTGTCCTCCGCGTTTTTCTATGAAATGCTCCGCTCGCTCGCGCGCCATTATAAATTTGACCTCAATACCCCCTGGAAAAAGCTGCCCAAGGATGTCAAAAATGTGATCCTGCTCGGATCCGAGAACGAGGAAATCGAATTTTCGGTTCATCTCGGGGACCGGCTCTGGAAGGACTTGAGGACTTTTGAAGGGATCATCCCCAACCTGGACCGGCGGTTCCATGAAACGGAGTCGGAGATGATGCGGGAGGAACTGCAACGCTATATGAACATCCGGCCCTGCCCGAAATGCAAGGGCTTGCGGCTCCGGATCGAGGCTCTCAGCATCAAGGTCGGGGACCGGAACATCGCGCAGGTCACCGGCCTGAGCGTAAAGGAGGCCGGGGAATTTTTCGAGCGGGTGGAATTGAGCGCAAAGGAGATGGAGATCGCGCGGCGGGTGCTGAAGGAAATCCGGGAGCGGCTGCAATTCTTGAGCAATGTCGGCCTGGATTACCTCACCATTGACCGCAATTCCGGCACCCTGGCCGGGGGCGAGGGCCAGCGCATCCGGCTGGCCACCCAGATCGGCTCGCGCCTGGTGGGCGTGCTCTACATCATGGACGAGCCCAGCATCGGCTTGCATCCGCGCGACAACCAAAAATTATTGGACACCCTGGTGGCGCTACGCGACCTGGGTAACACCGTGATCGTGGTTGAGCATGACGCCGAGACCATCAAGACCGCGGACTGGGTGGTGGACTTGGGACCGGGCGCGGGCGTGAACGGCGGAAAGATAGTCGCCCAGGGCACGCCCGAGGCTATCCTTAAAAATGAAAACTCGCTCACCGGCGCCTACCTTTCCGGCCGGAGGGAAATCGCGGTCCCTGCCAGCCGCAAACAACCGGACCGGGGATGGCTTTCGCTCAAGGGCTGCGAGGCCAACAACCTGAAAAATATAGATGTTAATTTCCCGATCGGACTGTTCATCTGCATCACCGGCGTGAGCGGGTCCGGCAAAAGCACCCTGCTCATTGACACGCTTTACCGCTTGATGGCGCAAAAGCTCTACAACAGCCGCGAGCGCGTGGGCAAGGTCAAGGCCATCACCGGGCTCGAACATATTGACCGGGTCATTGACATTGACCAGTCTCCGATCGGCAGAACCCCGCGCAGCAACCCCGCCACTTACACCGGACTGTTCACCCACCTCCGGGAGGTGTTCGCGCTCGTGCCCGAGGCCCGGCTTCGCGGTTACAAACCCGGCCGGTTCAGCTTCAATGTCAAAGGCGGCCGCTGCGAGGCCTGCGAGGGCGACGGCGTGATCAAGGTGGAAATGCATTTCCTGCCCGATGTCTATGTCGTTTGCGATGTCTGCTCGGGCAAGCGCTACAACCGCGAGACCCTCGAGATCAAATACAAGGGCAAAAACATCTCCGAGGTCCTGCAAATGACGGTGGACGAGGCGCACGAATTTTTCTTTAACATCCCGGTTGCGCGCCACAAGCTGGAGACCATCAAGGAGGTCGGGCTCGGTTATATCCAACTCGGCCAGGCCGCCACCACCCTTTCCGGCGGCGAGGCCCAACGGATCAAGCTCAGCCGCGAGCTTAGCAAGCGCGCCACCGGCCGCACCCTGTATATCCTGGACGAGCCCACCACCGGACTCCATTTCGCGGATGTCCAGAAACTCCTGGATGTGCTCCGCCGTCTGGTCGAGAGCGGCAACACCGTGCTCGTGATCGAGCACAACCTCGAGGTGATCAAGACCGCGGACTGGTTGATTGACCTCGGCCCCGAGGGCGGCGACGCCGGCGGGAGGATGGTGGCCCAGGGCTCCCCCGAGACCGTGGCCGCGGTGAAAGAGTCTTATACCGGCCAGTTCCTGCGAAAAATTCTTTTGGAAAAGAAATCCCCAAAAACAGCCGGCTGAACTCCCCGGCCTTCCAGGCGCGGGATCCTCAGAATGACCGATGCCGTCGCGGCTCAGTCGCGGGGTTTGCCCAAGGCCTTTTCGTAAATGGCCCGGGTGCCCGGATTGGAAAGGATGAAATCGTGGAATTTCTTTTTGCCCGCCTCAGACCATGATCCCCAGAGATCGTGCTGTTCATGCGGGTCCTGATAAAGATCATAAAGCCGCTCGGAATAACTGGCATCCGCGGCGCGCTCGAGCAGATATTTCTTGCCGTCCATCACCACCGCCAGTCCCTGGTGTGCGATATTGATCTTGACCAGGTCCGACTGGGTCACAATCAAAATCGGCCGGGCCGGATCCAGTTCCCGGAGCAGGCTGTTGCCTTGCATCAGCCGTTCCCATTCCTTCTCCTCCGGTTCCTCGGACAGCCCCAGCAGGTCAAGAATGGTCGGCGTCAAATCCTGGTTGCTGGTCATCTGCCCGGTGTTCCGGCGCAGGTTCTCGATCCCACGGATGGAAGCCTGAAGCTCTTTGGGAATATAGATCCAAAGCGGGATGTGGGTGACTTCCTCGAAGTTCGAAAAGCTGTGGCCATGGATGCCGCGTTCTCCCAGAAATTCGGAATGGTCGGAGGTGAAAATAACCACGGTGTTTTCCAGCCAGCCCTGCTGGTCCAACCAGTCCAGGGTCCCGCCAACCACCGCATCCAGGAACCGCACCGAGTCGTCATATTGATCAGTCGTTCCGCCCTTGAAAACCTCGAACTCGCTCGGCGCGTAATAAGGAGAATGGTTGGTGTTGGTATGGAAGACAGCCAGGAAACGGTCCCGGGCCGGGTCCAGGGCCAACAGTTGCTTGCGTAAGGTCTGGGCGGTGACCCGGTCGTCTATGCCCAAGTCGTTAAAGCTGGGAAGGTCGCTGGTTTCCCGGCTCCAAAACAGGTCCAGGGCCGGACTGGCCAGGTATTTGTCCATGTTGTTCCAATTCAGGCGCTGGGAAGAAATGAAATAGGCATGAGCCCCGGGAAATTTCTTAACATATTCAAAAATCATCGGCGCGGTGTGCCAATATTTTCCCGCGACCGAAAGGTTGAGCCCGTGAAGAATCAGCGGAACGGAAAATTGGGTGGAGATGGCATTGGCCTGGTTGTGCGGGAAAAGGAAAACCTCCTCGGGATGCTGCGCGAAGAATTTTTTCAGGAGTGGAGTTGTCTCGCGCGGGTAGCCGTAAATCGTCATATGGTCGGGCCGGAGGCTTTCGTTGAGCACGATCAGAATGTTAAAGGGCATGGGTCGGTTGAGTTGGGCCAAATTGGGAACCGCGCGGGCTTTGAGGTCCGGGCTCCCGAATTGTCTGCCCGAAGCCGCGCTGATCCAGGTCTGGCCGGAGAGCAGCAGAAAATTGGTATCCGGGACCGAGGCCTGATCGTAACGGGGAAGATTATTGCTCAGAACCAGCAAGCACGCGATCAAAATGACCGAACCTGAAATCCAGACCGGCTTTTTTCTCCAAATCCCGACCGTCTGATCGCGGGCGCCGAGCCAGGCCAGCGCCCACATTAGGCCCCCGATCGCGAACATGATCGCGAGCAGGGGCGGCAAATAGTCCCGCACGATTTTGAAAAAATGCTCCGATTCGCTGTAAATATAAGAAATGATATAGGTGTTGGGGATGAATTTGAAATAGACATAAGCGCGGTAGGTGGCGATGTAAATAAATCCGAATCCCAGCGCGATGATGGCCAAGGTTACGCCCGCGGCGATCCTGGAAACACGCTTGAGCGCGAAAGTTGAGAGGAGCACCGCTTGCCAGATGGCGATGGAAACGAGAAAAGAAAGCAGGTAGATTGCCCATAATCGCGGGCCCCAGTTCCGGAGGTCGTGGAACCTGAAGATGAGGTCAAAAATCAGCGCCAACCCCGGCATGGACACGAGATAGAACCAACTCGAGAATCCATTTACCGGCTCTCTTCTTTCAACTTCTAGAGGGCACATATTTCTGATTTAGAATAGTGAATAATGCCGCAAAGGCAATCCCGATCGCGGGGTCATGACCCCGCTTAAGGCCGGCCGCGGCGATTTTTCCGGGCCAGGATGGTTTCCTTATAAATCTTGGCTCCTCAAAAGAATTTGGGGGTGAATTCCCGGGCCGGGAGGCCGCCCATGCAATGCAATAATATCGTCCGGAACCATTGTGCGCTCCGGAATCCATGGCTGCGATGACCGATGGCTTTCGCCACATTGTTTAATCCCTCCACCGTTCCATTATTGATTGGACAATCATGCCCGGACAAAATGAACGCTTCAT
>CAIUDS010000658.1 GCA_903897985.1 uncultured delta proteobacterium | reverse complement strand
CAGCAGTCCGGGCAAGCCGGTGGAGACGATTAAATCGATTCCGCCACCGCCGGTGCTCATACATATCGATAAGGAGGTTTCGTCGTCTCCGGCCACCATCAGCCCCTGCACGATTCCCAACAGGGAGTAAACGCTTCTGGTGGTATAGAGGGCCAGCCCGGCTCTGAGCTTGGTGGGCTTGGCAAACAGGGGCCTAAGCCGATAGGAGCCCGCGTCCGCCCGGTTAATAGGATAGATAAATGTGGAGAAGTTGGCCGGCGGTATGGTGCCGGTTATGGTGGTCCGGAACCGGCCCTGATGAGTGGCGCTCCAGTTGTTTTTGTATCCCACGGAGTTGGTCTGGATGGTCAGGCGGGCGATGATCTTGTTGGCGTCAACATTTCTCAGCACAGTGTAGCTGTAGTTCAGGTTGTTATTGGTCCGGGTGTTAAGGTTGCATTTCCTTACACCGCACTTGAAGCCGATGGTCAGTTCGTCAATGGGCAAGCCTTGTATGGACGGAATATCCAGAATTCCGGTGGCCAAAGTGAAGTATTCATACTTGTTTGTATCCTGGATGATCTGGACATAGGCTTTTCCTCTGTCTACTCCGCCGACCAGCGGCCCGACCTTCCAGTCACGCTCATCCATATCAACTACCTCAATGTGCACAGCGCCGTTGGCAACCCCGCCAAATCTGCGGTAAGTTTCACCGCCGACATAGCCTCCGCCAAATCCGCCCACGCCTCCCCAGAGCGGGACCTGGGCGGTGCCGGTCTTAAAGGTCTTGGTGGCGGTGGCCGGTGGGGCGGTGGCATTGGTCGCGGTGATCAGGCAGCTATAGCTCATCAGGGCCGCCAGGGGTCCCAGGAGGGGAGTGCAGTCCACATCCGGATAGGCTCCGGGCAGGGTGCAACTATAATTGATCACCGTCCCGGTAGTGGGTGTGCAGGCGATGGTGATGCTGGTGGGGACATCTCCGGTGGTATCGTTAAACAGGATAGTGATCCCTTGAGTTGTATGAGCGTTGTTGTAGAACCGGCTGGCAAAGTCAGAGGGGAATACCGAGCCGATTACGGGTGCGGCGCCGCCGCCGACATTGACACTCACGGTCTCGAAATCCGCGACCGCGTTATATGCGGTCCAGGTCAGCCGCTCGGTGCAAGGACTGCCTGCGCCGGTATAGATGCAGGTGGCCAAAGCCAATGTTCCGCATCCGGCCGGATCGGTCCAGGTCCCGTCCGCATTAGCGCACAGGGCTTCGGAGCAGGCATCCGGTCCCCAGGTAACGGTGCTGGGGGTGGCAAAGTTAATGGTGCCGCCATTAGCGATTGTTTGCGGCCCTTCCGGCTTGACATCCACCGCGGTGATATTGTCATCGTTGGTGCAGGAATAGGTATCGTCCGGAGATCCGGCAAGCTTGGTAGAATCAAGGTTGCAAGTAGAGCTGGCGCGGTCGCAGTCAAGTTCTGCGCAGGCGCCGGTCACTCCAACCTTGCTGCAAGCTGGACCCGCGGCACCCTGGGTGACCGCAACATCGGTATCCGCAACATCGGTAAGGTCGTTGCAGTTGCCGCCTTCAGACCAGCCATACAAACAGCCCAATGCCGCGGAAGCGCCCTCGCCCACCGCGCCGATACTGCAGACCAAGGCTGTAATTGTATCGGCATCGTCCGTGGCGATAAAGGTATCCGTGCCGGCGGTCTTGGCGGAACCGATGGTGCAGGTGCCGCTGTCATTTCCGCACAACTCTGCCGCGCATCCAAATCCGCCCGCGCCCTTGGAACAGTTAACCGCGCCGACTACCGTGGCATCGGTGTTAGCTATATCGGTAGTGTCATCGCAGTTCCCGCTTTCGCTCCAGGAATATAGACATCCCAAAGCCGTGCAGTCCGTGGCCGGAGCCGCAATCGGACCCTCGGTGTCAGCCGCAATTGTGCAAACGATTCCGGTGATGGTGTCGCCGTCGTCATTACAGAGGAAGGTGTCGGTGCCCGCGGTCTTGGCGGAACTGATGGTGCAAACCCTGCCGGTATCGTT
>CAIUDS010000657.1 GCA_903897985.1 uncultured delta proteobacterium | reverse complement strand
CCGCCGGGAAAATTGGATGGCAAAGGCCGCGGCTCGGAAACCGGCAACTTTTTAACCGCCGGCTGATCTTTTCCTTTCTTTTTCTTGCCGCGCTTGCTCATCGGATTTACTCCAAAAAATTATATTCCTTTGCCCATACTATTCCAAGCCAGCCGCCCTTGCTCAACGGTCCTGACCGCAAAGACCTTGCTTTGGTCAGGGGGCCCGGCTGAGGTCGAACACCAGGATGGAATAGCCGACGCGGGCAAGGGGCTTTCGCGCTCGGAGGGAACTGAAATCTTCCGCCTTGACCTCGAGAATCTTGCCGTGGTCATTGGCTAAATACGGCAGGCCGACCAGAAAATTGACGCTGATCGCGAGCAGACGGCAATCCTCGCCCCGATAGGGTAAATGATATCTGATGCCATAAATTTCCGGGTCCACCCGGCCGAAATATGCCAAACAAATGTCATCAAGCTTTTCCGCGTCCATATATTTTTTCAGCCGGATCAAGTCCTGGCCCCAGTCAATATTGGAATCGGCCAGAATTTTGTAGCCCTTTTCCGGTCCTCCCGCGGCGATATTGAAATATGCAAGGTAATGCGGATAGACCAGAAGATTGGAAATAATATGCAAGGAAAGGGCCATCCAGATCAGAACCCGCTGCCAAGGCCTTGGCGACAAAAAGGAAGAGGATAAACGCGAGGCAATGATATAAAGATATGGGACCGCGGGAAGGATATAGCGGAACCCCAAATCAATGTCGGTAAAGAGAGAGAGTCCGGCCAGGATTGCTATTGGCGGAATCAGAATAAAAATTTCATCCTGCCAGGACTTCTTGCCAAATTTTAGCGAAGCCAGGCCGGCCAGGATCAATCCAAGTGACGAAAGCGTCATTTTAAAAACCATGGTCACCAGATAATAATATCGCCAGCCTTGGCGAGAGATTTTGCCCAGGAAATAAACCGGATACGTACTTTCATTTTCAAAAGTCTGCATATCCAACCCGCTGACAAAATCATAGGGAAGAGGAATCGGCATCTTCGCCGGAAAATTTTTGGACAGGCCGATCATTAGGCGGCTCTGGAAAGCATATTGGTCAACGGGAGTGCCGAATCCCTGCCAAAGGTATCCGGTGTTCAGGATCAGAAGGGAAATCAGGAACATCAACAGAACGCCCCAAATGAGGTCTTGCCAATCCAAGTCCCGGGGGCAAAAAAAATGATATAAAATTCCCAGACCGATAATAATGGGCAAGAGTATCAAGCAGGTGAATTTGCAGAGCAGCGCCAATCCCAATACCAACCCCGCGATTGCGCAACGAAGAAGCGACGGTCTCCGGCAAAACTCCCAGAAGGAGTAGGTGGCCGCCAGAAAAAAAAGGCTGGCGCCGATGTCAGTGGTGACCAGACCGGAATGGGCCATAATATTGGGGCAAAAGGCCGTAAGCGCCGCGGCAACAATGCCGCTTTTGGGTCCATAAAGCGATCTCGCCCACCACCAGGTTAATGCCACCAGGCCAATCCCCAACAATAAAATCATTGCCCGACCGCGGAGATAAATTGACTGATAGGATTTCGCGTTTGCATACATGAAGTCGTATCCCATGTCAAAATGAAGCCCCTTTTCCCAGCTTTTCTGGAACGGTAGCTTGACCTCGCCCCTGAGCAAAGGAAGCGCGGCAAACATCCGCAGCAGAGGCGGAGATTGACGATATAACCGAAAATCGCCGGTGCGGAGAAAAGAGAGTCCGGCCGGCAAGTGGGCGAGTTCATCAACGGTTACGGACTCCTGCTTGAGCGAATTCCAGCAGAGCAAAACAAAAGCCACTATGATCAGGGAGAGCGTGAGCAGTTCAAGCTTGAGGCCGCCGGGAAAATTGGGTGGCAAAGGCAACGGCTCGGAAACCGGCAACTTTTTAACCGCCGGCTGATCTTTTCCTTTCTTTTTCTTGCCGCGCTTGCTCATGGGTTTTGCTTAAAAAATTATATAGCGTTTCCGGCAACATTTAAAATCCGCGGCGAGCTCCCCGGCACGAAAGTTTGGCGTCCCCGCTCGATCATCTATAATACATCCCATGAGCGTCTCCCGGCTGCTGGAAAACCTAAAGAAGGACCTGGACTTCGCCGACTGGATTGCGCATCACGAGCGGATCCCGGACAAGGCCCCGGAAGGGGGCCCCTTCCCGAAAAACCTGCCCCGCGCATTCATCTCCAGGCCCATCATCTATTCGGCAATAAGGGTTCCAGCCCTACGGAACCATTTTTAAATGCCGGATTATTTGTTAGATCGAAGATCAGGATGGAATAGCCGACCGAACCGATGGGATTTTCATGCCGCAACGGCCGGAATTGACCGGGACTGGTCAGAAATAAAGTATGACCGTCTAATAAATAATATTGCTCTCCCTCCAGCAGCGAGACGCTGATTGCGAGCAAGCCGCATCGGGAATCTTTAAAAGGCAATTGATAATTGATGCCATAAATCGCAGGGTCCGCTCGGCCAAAGTATGCCAGGCAAATTTTATCAATCTTATGCTCATCCATATATTTTTTCAGCCGGATCAGATCCTGGCCCCAGTCCAGATTGGAATCCACCAGAATCCGGTAGCCGTTTTTGGGTCCGCCCGCGGCGACATTGAAATAAGAAAGGTAATCTGGATAGCTCAGCAGGCTGGAAACAAGATGAGCGGCCAGGGCCGCGCCGACCAGGGCTTTTTGCCAATTTTTAAGAATGACCCTCCCGGAGAGCGGGCGCGAAGCCAGAAGATAGAGGAAGGGAAATGCCGGCAAAACATAGCGGATGCCAAAATTGTTGATCTTGGGGGACAGCGAGACTATGCCGATAAAAAATATCGCCGGACCGATAATAAAAATTTCCTCCCCCCGGAACTTTCGCCTCCCGGCCAGGGAAGCGATGCCGGCGAGAATCAAGATCAGCGAACCCGGGGTCATCTTGACCGCCATTGCCACCAGATAATAATATCGCCATCCCTCCTGGGATATTTTTCCGAAAAGATAAACCCAGGGACGGCTTTCATTGGAGGCGCTCTGGACATCAAACCCGCGAACATAATCATAAGGGAAAATAACCGGCAAATTGGGGGGCAGGCTTTGCGCGACTTTTTTCATCAATTGGCTTTGGAACGGGAAATCTCCCAGAGCGGTTCCAAAACCTCTCCAGAGGTATCCGGTGTTAACGGTCAGCCAGGCCGCAAAGAAAATCAGCGCCATACCAGACCCGAGGGCTTTGGGTTTAAAGGAGTCCCTTTCCAGAAGCCAATATATAATCCCGAGCAGAATCAGGAGCGGCAAGAGCAGGAGCATCGTGAACTTACAAAGGAGTGCGAGCCCGAGCATCAGACCCGCGCTCAAAGCGCGGATCATCGCGGGTTTTTCGCAGAATCTATAGAAAAAAAAGATGCTGGCGAGGGAAAATAAACTGGTCCCGAGATCCGCGGTGACCAGGCCGGAATGAGCTATAATATTCGGGCAAAAGGCGGTTAAGATCGCGGCGGCCAATCCGCTGGCCGATCCGTAAAGCGAGCGTGCCCACCACCAGTTCAAGCCGATCAGGAGCACCCCCAGGAAGACGATCATCACCCGCGCGCGCGCAAACAATGATTGATAAATCTCCGCGTTGGCATACATAAATTCATAACCCAT